>JAJRXH010000135.1 GCA_024276395.1 archaeon | reverse complement strand
CTTATCATCCTACCAGTGAAATCGCTGCGCATCACCTGGTACATGGAGATGGCGTGAAAGTCATAGCACTTCAAGTGAGAGATGCCGAAAAAGCTTGGGAAGAGGCCACTGCTCGAGGTGCGACTGGCTTGGAACCACCCATGGAATTGAGAGATGAATATGGAGAGGTTCGCATTGCCACCGTGAGAACGTATGGAGATGTGGTGCACAAGTTCATTGAACGTGCTGGCTATGATGGACCTTATCTCCCTGGTTATGAGCCATTCGAGTTTGATGTGGAACCACCCCAAGTTGGCGTGCAGAGAATTGATCACATCGTCGGAAACGTGCAACTAGGAAAGATGGACCCTACCGTGAGGTTTTATCACGAGGTCTTCGGCTTTGGAACCTTCATTGAATTCTCGGAAAATGACATCTACACCAAGTACTCTGCCTTACGTTCGAAAGTCGTGAGAAATTACAATCTAAAGGTCAAGATGCCCATCAACGAGCCAGCTCCTGGCCTAAAGTTATCCCAAATTGAAGAATACATCATGTACTATCACGGTGCTGGCGTGCAACACGTCGCCTTACACACGAATGACATCATCACGACCGTTCGAGAAATGAGAAAACGAGGCGTGGAATTCATTCACGTCCCCCAAAGTTATTACGATGACCTTACTAACCGTGTAGGAGAAATTGATGAAGATACCAAGGCGTTATCAGAATTAGGCATCCTCGTTGACAGAGATGACAAGGGATACTTGCTTCAACTCTTTACCAAGCCCATTCAAGATCGCCCGACCTTTTTCTTTGAAGTCATTCAACGAAAAGGAGCTGAAGGATTTGGAAAGGGAAATTTCAAGGCATTATTTGAGGCCATCGAACGAGAGCAAGAGGAACGTGGCAACCTAGTAGATACCAGAAAGTCACCAACCTAAGCATCAAGGTTTTCATCCATTTTTCATTTTTTTCTTCCTTTTCTTCTGCCAAACACTCTTTTTCATCGATCTTTCCCAGAAAAACACGAAGATTTTTTCTAGTCCACGATTGAAATGCTGATTGAATTGTGCACTGAATCATGTAACAATCACACTTCAAACCATCACCAATGATGATGTCACGATGCTGCTCCTTGCTCCATTCTTCCATCCCGTTGCGTGGTAATTACTCGAAAAATCTAATCTCAAAATGACCGTTCAAGAAATTCGTGGACCACTTCAACAAAATTAGAAGGAAAAAAATGTCCGACGTTAGACCATGAGTACCAAGATACCGAAATACCATGGTTCTTGAGAAAGTGCAATAATTCCACGGCACCATGATGAAAATGGTCTTTCTCATCCGTGATTATTAATGTTGAAAGATGCGGAAATGTTTCTTTCTCACCTAATAACGCGAAACATGTTCTTGATTCTTGATGGCTGGAATGACCAAGATTAATCGCTGAACTGGTAATATCTCGGTAAGAGCAACCTTCACAGCAACATTTGCCCCTTGAGACGCCCCGGGCAACAAGATTTGCCTCGTCGATAACTTTTCACT
>JAJRXH010000134.1 GCA_024276395.1 archaeon | reverse complement strand
TTACATCTAAATACTCATTACTGGCAAAAAGAGACCATTTCACAGCAATTCTTCAAAACATGGAAAAAATGGAAAAAGAATTGCCTTGTTGTCTCTAATAAGAAGCTGTTTGATTACCTAACTTTCCACTAAGTAAGTAGTACATGAGTACTAAAAACGCCAAGAGAAGAGGACCCAATGCAAAGATTGAAATGACATACAAGTCGAACACTGCCGCAACGGGATTAAGAATGGTATTAGTATCCAGAGCTGGTAATTGATCCACGAGTTCTGGTTGAGCTATCAAGTAAGGAAATTGTGCTAGACCATTCATTATCTCACCAATGATGATTCCAAAGACAGCCAAGGGAGCCAGAAGGTAAATGAGACGTCTTATTTTTTCATCTTTAATGGTGATCTCTTCGTTTTTCAAAAGGAGTTTTTGAAGGAAAAAGGCAACCAACACCACTTGGATGGTAACCACCACCATTTTAAGAACAAATAATGGACTCATGTCCAATCCCCGTGGGGTTTTTCCAAGAAACCTTCCAATGATGTTGTTAAACTTGAATGAAGAAGTCATTGCCAAGCTAAGCAAATACCACGTTCCCATTAGCAATAGCAGTAATAACGCAACGCCGCCGATTTTCAGATAAAACTTGACCATTCGGGACTCTAACTCCTTGTCGGCATCAATATCATCATTTTTATCGTGATGATGGTGATAGGTATGAACCAAAGCCAGAATGAAACACGTGAGAACAATGGATCCTAAAATACTCTTGAGATAGAAAGGCCAAAACGTAGGATTAAGAAACATCAGCTGAAAAGGATCAGTTCTTGGTGGATTAATGGATATCACGCCGGTAGGTGTGTTGAAAAAAGCCATTGGTAACCGAAGAGTAAAGGGCACGAGAAAACTAGTACTAGCAAGCATCAAGCCCAGATAATAATGTTTCTCTGGAGTAAGACGATTCCACGTGTACCAATAGGCGGATATACTGAAAAGACGGACACCTAGAAAGACCATTGCTAGTGCATAGGGAACGAATAAGAAGTCACTAATTAGGGGAATCAAGGGGGGGTAGAATGTGAGAAGAAAGACCGTAAATGCCGTAGCAAATACACCAGCAGAGGCATATACAATGGCTAAATAACGCATGTACTTGCGTGACCATTGCAAGTAGAATTGATTATTAGTCTTTTCGCCATGTCGCTTGAGAAATGGAATGATCATTGCGAGTCCCAGGTCAAAGTTGACCAGAATGATGTGAAATACGAAAGCATAAGCAAATAATAACAGAACAGGTCCAGCATCACCAATTTCCACTGCCATGTTTTAATCACCACCTTTCACGATCTCTTTATCGTCAGTATTTTCCTCTTTTTGACGGCCAAATAAGAATAAGACCACGAGCAGTAGACCAACCCCCAGTGAAATGATGTAAATGACGATGGCTGCCGTAACATACAAGGGTAATGGAGACTGACGAGCAGCTTCTTCGACCTTGACGATACCATAGACGGTCCATGGTTTTCTTCCAATTTCTCGCACCATCCACCCAAAAATCGAAACAATCTGAATGAGGATGGGAGATGCCATGTTCAACTTTAGATGCCATCGCTTAGGATCGCGCTTCAATACGTAATAGAAAATCACGAGGACGAGCACGTTTAGCCCTAGAAGAAGAGCAAGACCAATTTTCGTGTAATAGATGTAATGCAATATGAGAGGAGGTCTCCATTCAGCAGCAATGGCATCCCAAGAGGGAAGATGTGAGTCAAATCGACCATAGGACAGAAATACAAGTAATTCTTCCAATCCCGGGATGAGTTTGGATAGACTAAAAATAGAATCACTTGTCCCTTCCATGGCAGCTAACTTTTCGGGATTATATTGAGCAACGATTCGTGCTGAAAGATCTCCAAACAATCCTTGAAGGGCCATGCTAACCAAACCAAAAACGCTAATGGACCGTAAGCCCTTTTGGTAATAAGCTTGCAGTTTCTCGTCCCTTACTCTCACGTATCGAAACGAATAGACCCCTAATATCGTGAACATCGTGACCACAAAAGCCGCCGTAACGGTATGCAGGAACGAGATGAGGGCGCCTGGAAACGTGAAAAGAATCGTGAACGCTCCGAAGAACTTGAGGGTAGCAAGCAATATTTCGTGGAAGTTTTCTGGATTAGAGAGAAGGATGTTTCTTAACTCGGAAGAAGTAACAATGTCCTTCACGCCACTGGGAAGGATGACCAAGAAGGATGGCTCGGTCCAATTCCCCGTGGTAGG
>JAJRXH010000133.1 GCA_024276395.1 archaeon | reverse complement strand
AGATCTGCACGATACCCAGAACCAAACTGCACGTATGATAGGGCGATCAAGCGAACTTTTTCATCTAAATATTCCTCAATCAGTTCAGGAGGGAGACGACCATCTTTCGCCTTTACAATACGGAGATCTAACTTGAATTTTCTGGCAGCAACTTGGTATGGATACAAGTTCGTGGGAAATTCTTGATCTGTGACGATGAGGGCATCACCTGGATTCCAGTCCATTCCAGTCAAGACTGTAGCTATTCCACCGGCGGTGTTGAAAGGAAAGGCCACCTCATCCGAATTACAATGAAAAAGCTTTGAGGCTTGATGACATAGCCGTTCTAAATTTTCATCCAAATCTTTAATGCTAAAATACTTAGCACCACCTCGGGATTTTTTCTCAATAATCTCTCTTGCAAGGGTAACAGTTCGTTTAGGCATTAATCCAATGGATGCCGTATTCAAGTAAGTGAGGTCTTCTTCAATCGGAAATAATTCTTTCCACGATGAATTTGACACGTTAAACATCCTCCATTCATTAAAGACAGAAATCTAAAAATTCTTTCAACTCATTCATTCATCATAAATCCACGCTCCATCAAAGTTATCTTTTCGGCAAAATGCTATCTAAAGAGGAACAGAATTTTCATCTTTCAATGAAAGAGAAATTTCCAGATTGATGAATACTTCAATTCAAAAAAGGAAGAATGAGCAAATGTATCTGCTCTGAACAAGAATGAATCACGCTAATTAGATATATTAAGGCTTTGAGATCGGTCTACATAATAATTAAAGGGAATGAAACGTAGTTTTCTGTTTTTAGATGTGGGAGAGTCAATGTCAAAGGGGAACTCAATGACAATCCAAGATAAAGGATCTGCTAGGCACAAATGCATCATTCTTTGTTTTAGATAGGGTGAAGTTTCAATTAATGAGCCATTTTCAAAGTGATTGCAATAGTCTACATAGTCCAAAACCACTTTCTGGAAAGACGGTGGTAATTTCGCTAACAATGACTCAGACAACGATATCTTTGGAGAGCTCCCAGAAAGCAATGACTCTAAAAGCTGCAAGAGAATGTCAAGAGTGAGTTGATCAAGGACACGTATTTTCAAGTCTTTTCTCACTTTCTGAAGCATCG
This sequence comes from archaeon, assembly GCA_024276395.1. GTDB lineage: Archaea > Asgardarchaeota > Heimdallarchaeia > Hodarchaeales > S146-22 > JAJRXH01. The sequence continues at coordinate 453 of JAJRXH010000133.1, read as the reverse complement.
TTAATATCTTTTTCAAGATTTTGCTGTCGAAATTACCCCACTCTCTAGCTGCATGCGCAATTATCGCTAAATTACCCGCATGAAGATCTTGAAAGCTAAATGTTCCTATTGGCAAGTTACTTAGTATTTCACTGTAATACATCAGTTCTTCGACTACTTTCTTCGTGTTTATCATTGAAGTGAAGTAAAGCAGCTGACAACTGAGGTTCTCAACTAGAAAGATTATCTCTAATATCTTGTCAGCATGTGAGGCTAATTGTTTCGGATCTTGCAGAATGTTTTCATCAGAGGAAATGCGATACCTAAATTCTTGTGCCAATAATCGAAGATTCCCCAAAAGATTCCGAGAATCACAACTCATCACGGATGAAAGGGGAAGATCAAAAGAATCTAATACTTCTCTTAGCATGCGAAAATGATTTGTCTGGAGTTGTTGTAACGATAAAAGATTTT
>JAJRXH010000132.1 GCA_024276395.1 archaeon | reverse complement strand
TCCAAAAATGAACGTAATTCATCACGATCAACAGAAGAAACCAAAACGACAGTTTTCAAGCCCCATTTTCTTAGATTCTGAAGAAACATTCTCAGATTATTGAGAAATGCTGAATTACGATCCTTAATAGGTAACACTTCAGAGTCTAACACGACACCTCTCATTCCAACCAAGAATTCCTTTTCTCCACTTACCGTGTCAATGGAAAAGCCAATGAGCATGATAGTCACATCACTGCAACCATTAATGAGGATTTATTCGAACGATACAATCTCTCCGGATTACAAATCCTTCTTTTTCTAAAGTATCCAACATAACTGTCACTTTTTCTATCGTGATGCCAAGTTCTCGTGCCAAGGAGTGTTCATCAACCGGACCAGATAACAGCAATCTCCTCAGAATCTTCCCACGTATTTCACGATTAGATCCTTTGAACGAGGGCTGTCTTCGGTAACTAGTACTTCTTCTCGTCGGATTTTGGTGAGTTTTCTTTAACATAACACCATAATCCATTACCGCATTATACCATCGCCGAGGATTGCTCGCATCCATTGTTTTCTCTACAATTGGTTCAATCTCTCTATCTGCCACCTTCTCGTGATCTTTAAAGAAAAAATGCAGATAAACAGCCCTAATGTTGGTTTCAATGACAATAACTGGACGATTATAAGCAAATGCTGTTATTGCACGTGCGGTATACCTCCCAATTCCTGGAAGATTTTCCAGTTCTTCCACTTTATCTGGAAGTTTTCCATCTCGTTCATTAACAATAATTGTTGCAATCTTTCTCAAAAACAAAGCACGACGATTATAACCAAGCCCTTGCCAAGCATTCAAGACCTCCTCGGTGGAAGACCTTGCCAACATCTCAAAGTTTGGAAAACGCTCAAGAAATGCTAGATATTTTGGAATGACTCGTTCAACTTGCGTCTGCTGGAGCATCATCTCCGAGACAAGAATGTGATACGGATTCGTGCTCTCCCTCCAAGGTAATTTTCTACCATGCGTGTCATAGTACTCATAAATTATGGATCTAAATAGGCTAACAGCATGAATAGACAGGCCATTTCTTTTGAACTCATCAAAGAAACATCTCAATTTTGACGGATCGGTCATGAGATTAGATTGATGAGATGTAACGTGTTTTTTCACACTTGACACTGTCAGACACGTCCATTTCGACGGAACTTGCCTCATTGGGAGGTCTTACCAACAAAGAAGGGATCAAGCCTTTCATCTCTCCTTTCTCTCAAAACTTTTAAAGTTTAATCTCATATAGTAATTCGTGCTGATTCGTCTTGAAAGAGTATGATCTCATTATCATTGGCACTGGCTCTGCGATGAACATTCTCAATGGATTTCTAAGAAGAAATCCCAATGCTAAGGTCGCCGTCATCGATAAAGATGAACCTGGTGGTATTTGTCTCACGAGGGGCTGCATACCCACGAAAATCATCTTGTATCCTGCAGAAATCATCCGAATATCTGAACATGGAAAGAACCTAGGAATAAACGTTGAAATTACGGATGTTGACTTTGAGTTCATCATGAACCGAATGAGAAACCTCATTAATCGAGACATTGAACAAATTCGCCAGGGCCTGATGTCAGCAGATTTCATCGATTATTATCCGGAAGTTGCCACATTCATTGAACCTTATACTCTCAAGGTCGGTAATGAAATCATCAAATCTGAATTCATTATTTTATGTACTGGTTCACGTCCCTACATTCCACCAATTGAAAACATTAATGAAGTCGGATATCTCACGAGCAGAACAGCTCTTAAACTTACGCAACTTCCTGAGTCCATCGTGATCGTCGGTGGTGGATACATCGCTGCCGAATTTGGTCATTTTTTCAGTGCGATGGGAGCAAAAGTAACCATAGTAGGAAGAAATCCACGGTTCCTTCCACAAGAGGAACCAGAAGTGTCACGTCTCGCTGTAAAAGAATTAAGCAAGTACATGAACATCATCACGAACCATGAGGTCATTGCTGCTGAAAAAACAAAAAATGGCACGAAAAAAGTCATCGCAAGAAATAAAGACTTAAACGAGGTCATTACTATTGAAGTTCAAGAAATTATGATAGCAGCTGGAAGACAATCAAATAGTGACTTATTGATGCCAGAGAACAGCGAAATAAAAACAGACGAAAAAGGATGGATTATCGGGAATGAATACCTTGAAACCACGAAACAAGGAATATGGTGCATCGGTGATGCCAACGGAAAATACTTATTCAAGCATGTAGCTAACCATGAATCAGAGGTGCTATTTTATAATGCCATATTAGGAAAGCGAGTCAAGGTCGATTATCATGCCGTTCCCCACGCTGTCTTTACTTATCCAGAGATTGCTGGTGTCGGAATGAGAGAAGATGATGCCATCAAGACCTTGGGGAAGGAAAATGTTGTGATTGGATTTCAAAAATATGAGAACACTGGAAAAGGAGAGGCAATGGGGATCAAGGACTACTTTGTTAAGATCATTCTAGAAAAAGGTAGTCATAAAATACTCGGTGCTCACATTATTGGTCCATACGCTTCCATCTTGATTCAGGAAGTCATTAATCTGATGTATACTCAAACTGAAAGTTCTGAGCCAATTTATCGTGGAATGCATATCCATCCATCCCTAAGTGAAGTCGTGCAAAGAGCATTCTATAATATCATGGATGTGGACTATTATCATCACGTCCTCCAGCAAAACGGACTTGAATGAAATCTAGTAAGGTAAGAAACTAATTCCTCATTATTTTTTAATGACGTGAGAAAGGCAAGACAAGTAGAATGGCAGAGGTTGGTAGCATTAATGGCCCATTTATTGGAAACGGCATCATGTTGTCCTTCTTGCAAGAAGTCATTGTCCAATCTCAACCTAAACATCGAAAAAATCCAGTGTGAGTGCGGTAAAAGCTTCCCAATTCGTAACAAGATCCCAAACTTCATTTATCCAGAAGAACTATCTCCTCGTGACGCCGAAGCACTACATCAATACGATGAGGCAGCAGAAGAATATGACGAAATGATTAAGTGGTTATTCCACAGTTTCCATGGAAATGAAACAGAGATTAGAACTCAACTAGTAAACTTGCTCTCCATAAAATCCGGAAGTACTGTATTAGAAGTCTCATGTGGAACTGGCTCCAACTTGACACTGATTCTAGATAAGGTTGGAAAGGATGGCCATGTCGCTGCCTTAGATCTCTCATACGAGATGCTAAAGGTTGCCAGAAAAAAACTTGGTGATAAGGCAAAACAAGTCTCATTCGTACAAGCCAATGCAGCTTATATCCCATTTTGTGACCAAACTTTTGATCGTGTCTTGCATCTAGGAGGAATCAATACCTTCGGTGATATGAGGAGAGCAATGCGTGAAATGACTAGAATAACGAAAGTTGGAGGTAAAATCGTCATCGGTGATCAAGGACTCGCACCCTGGCTCATGAATACAAAATATGGAAAAATATTAACAAGAATAAATCCCTTATATCAAAGTCAACCTCCATTGCACTTGTTACCAGAGAATGCAAGAGAGGTTCGCCTCCATTGGTTCATCGGAAATGCCTTCTATCTCATTGAATTTACAGTTGGAGAAGGACCTCCACAACTGAACCTGGATCTACCGTTACCTGGTCGAAATGAAAGCATTAGAACACTCATAGAAGAAGGATAGAAAGTTCAGGCATCGTACCGATACTACTCCAAAACCCAAAAGATTGTCGGGATCACAAATCATCCCCAACAATTTCATCAAAATTTTTAGGACTTCCAAGGGAATATACATGTATCCACTGACATCCCTGTTCTCTCAATTCTTGATATATTTTAGCTGCTATTCTATTACCTATCAGGAGTTCATCTTTTTTCGATGCTTGCGATTTCAATAACTCTTTATATTCGGAAGAAAGAGGAAG
>JAJRXH010000131.1 GCA_024276395.1 archaeon | reverse complement strand
GGATTACCCCTGGTCACGGGTGTTTTCTCTCTTTTTTATCTTCAGTTTTTCTGATCATCCCGATGTTTCTGTCACGCGTGGGTTCAAGGTCGTGTCATCACGTTAATCGCTTCGTGAGGACCTCTCCACGAAAGTCGAGGATAAAACACGAGGTCTCGTGAAATTACCCGTGGTCACTGGTGCTTTTCTTCTTTCATTCGATTGAGGACGTTCTGTGTCAATATTCGTGCTTTTTCTAATGGTGAGCCAAAGGTGACAAAAGGGACCATATCATTACTAAAAACTTCGATTTTTACCGTGTTTTCATCTTTTAATAGTGGAATGAATGCGATGATTTTTCCGTCTGCTAAAATTCTTGGAGAATAAATGACTTCTAATGTTCCCAATGAGTTAGGGTCCTTGTTTAGTCCTTTGATTTCACGTGCGCGTTGGTAAGCCCAAATGGTATCTTTGGTGATGACCGGATTTTTTAATTGACACTCGATGGTGATGGTTTGACAAGGTAGAATGAAGTTAGCAGTTCCATGACTCCCACCTACTGGAATTAGTAAAAGTGCATCCTCATTTAAGTTAACAGTGCCGCTTAAAGAGAGAGCCCAGGCTGTGGAGCCAATGCTGGTTGCAACCATTATTCCATCGGCCATCGTTTCTGAAAAGGTCTCACCATTGAGACTGACGGTAAAAACCCCCATTGTTGGATTCGTTGTTAGATAGATTTCATTAACTGCGACGAATTCCTCTTCTAGCCATTCTATTTTTAACACGCGTCGATGGATGATTTGATAATCACCTTTTAGGAGCCTTAAAACTCTTCTTTTGAATTCATTTTCCTCTCCAATTGAAAGTTCTCGGAGATAGCCAATTGATTCAGATCTCACCACAGGGATGATAGGTTTTATTAATTTTAGATCTTTCATGTGACGGTAAAACTCTCTGATAACATGTGAGACCGAGCCATCTCCACCAATTGGAAGAATAAAATCGACTTCTCTTAGGATGTCGGGATGGAAATGCATTTCATTAAAAGTGATGGGATGAATGGAGTCGGATGTTGATTCCAGCAGATCAATGACTCTTCTCTCCATATTTTTATCTTTTGCAGATAATGCCACGACGATTTCCTTCTTGGGATTGCCTTTTGTGCTTGAAATTTGGAATTTTTTTCTGATGGCTGCCATGGAGAGGTTCTCCTTCCTTTTGTTTTCATTGTTAATCTTTCTTGACGATAGATCCTGGTGGAATTTCCTTGTCAGAGTCTATGATTGTTTGCGGATACAAAACGACATTGGCGCTAACATGTCCCCGACTCCCGATAACAGCTCCTAGCTTGGTAAATTCTTGTCCTCGTATCTTTACGATGGGAACATCAAGGTACTTGCTCAAGTAGTTGAGAAAAGTTACGTTGGAGTCAACAGTTACCTCCTTTCCAAGCACGCTATCTCCGATGAAACTGAGTCTTCCGATGCTGCCTCCTTCTTGGAGTATGCTGTTCTTTATTTCTACAGAGAATCCGATAACGTTATCATTTTCGATGTTGGTAAATTCTCTTATGAGGGAATTGGTGCCGATGTATGAGTTGGTGCCAATGTAGCATGGGCCTTTGATGGTAGCGCCTTGTTCGATGGTGACGCCTTGATCGATGATTATTGGGCCTTTTAAGGTAGCAGAATGGGCCACATCAGCACTAGAGTCCATATTAATTCCTTTTATTTGTCGTAATAGGTATTGATTGGCAACAAGGACATCCCATGGAGTTCCCAGGTCTACCCAGAATTCGTCCCATCTGGCACCGCAGAAGTATCTTTTTTCTAGAATTAATTGATTGATGGCGAGTCCCAGTGATTTTTTTTCATCAATTGCTCGAAAAATGTCACTTGTTAAAATGAAGGCACCGGCGACTACTTGGTGTTCGACGGAAGGTTCTTCATCAAAACCTTTAACGACATCAATCACGTTTCTAATCATCCCGCGGTGATCTACATTTGCTATGCCCAGTTGTCTTACATCTTCGCGGAGTGTGATGGCAACGGCGCCATCAGCACCGGAGTTTGTCCAAGAATTTAGCAAGTGCATGTACAAATCCAACGGTGCAATGATATCACCATAACATAGTATGAATGTTTCGTCATCTTGGAAGGCTGATTCAGCAGCGAGAATGGCTCCTGCAACTCCTTTCCGCTTGCCTTGGGAAATAGCTTGTAGAGATATGTCGTCGTGCTTTTTTCGGATCCTAATTATTTCTTTTCTTACCTGATCTTCTAGGTGGCTACACACGACGTATAATTCATTGATGGAAAGCGTTTTCAAATGTTCTATTAGCCTTTCAAGAACAGTTTTTCCTTGGAACTTGAGCAATGACGTGGGGATGTCATTTGATAATGGTTTCATTTGTGAACCTGGTCCACCAGCTAAGATTAAGGCTTTCATTTTCCATTACCTCTGAAATCGTTTCAGTTGCAGTTTTTCATCTTTTATTTTTTAGTTTATCAGTTATGATTCAATTTAACTGAGTTGATATGGCTATTAGAATAACATGGGAATGGGTGCTAATATGACAAGCAAAGTTTTTCCGAGATTGTAGGGAATGAATATCTGGAGAGTTTCTCGCTTGTTTTCAGAATGGTTCCCAATAAGCATTCGTTTTAGTAGATAACTTGAAAGAATCATGGACATTATTAATGAAAAAAGAAAAATACTAGAAAAGAATGAAAGGAGAAGCCCTGACTCTAGTAACTCATACTTGTAATCGTTGAATTCTAGTGAAAAGATATTTTGGGATGTATTTACCTTAATGATGGGATTGCTGCCGCTAAGGAAAACAATTAAGTTGAGAATGATACCTAGTGTAAGAGTTTCAAGCAAGTAACAAAAATGTGCATGACTGACTAAAATGAAATAACTACGATAATTTAGATGATGGGTTTTTACTGTAATGGTTCTCGTAAATTGAGTGGTGACTTGCAAGAGTGCGGCTTCAATGCCTATTACTAATAATGTAGAAAGGAGAACTAAGACAAAGACGATCATAATGAAAAGAAAACTTTTGATTGGGAATCTAGATGCATCCAAAATCGGGGTTGGCGTGCTATTGTCAAGTGTATATTTCATTTGCCTTGCGATGTTAATTATCCATGCAGCATTAATGACTGAGAAAAAAACCGGTGGTATGAAAGCAATTTTACTGGGGAATACACTTACTTCCTGGGAAAACATTTCTGGTTTCTGATAGGCTAGCAATGATGCTTTTAAGAGAGATCTTGGAGAAGACGTTTTCATTCCACCTCAAGGAGTGTGATATAAATGAGTGAACTACCCCACATTTACGTATGGGGCTTCCCGTTTCACGAAGGAGACTTGCCCCTCAATTATCTGCTGAGAGGTAACGAGGAGTAGCGGTTTCCTCTCCACGGGCTGACTGCACCGTCCCAACCCCCACATGAGCATTCTACAAGCTGAAATATAGTCTCTACACGTGCTATCCGATAATCCTTCCGATATGCCTCTTGGAATCACCCAAACTACTCTCCCACTAGTTCTTTCAGCCTTGTAGGAGAGCGGCTGAAGGAATTTGCTCCAGGAGGCATCCGGTATTTTTTGGGCTAGATCGTGATTTCTAACCAAGCTTTGAATTTGTAAATCTTCAACTACTATAACATCGTAGTTGTTCACGTAGAATCTGCTAAGTTCATACAGAAAGTCATTTCGTTGATTTACCAGCTTCTCGTGGGTTTTGTCTAACTTTAATCTACACTTCTCTCTGTTCTTAGAGATCTTCTGCATTCTTGAAAGATTTCGCTGAAGAATTCTTATCCTTCCTAAAGTCTTCTCGTAAAATCTTGGATTCTTAATCTGTCTTCCTTCAGAATCTGTTAGGAAGTGTCTCACTCCTACATCCATTCCTATTGCTTTTCCAGTTGATGGTAGTGGTTCTGGTTCACTCTCAGCCTGAACGATTGCGTACCACTTTCCCGACTTCGTTCTCTTGACGATAACCCCCTTGATTCTCCCTTTGATGAGGCGATGATGCTCGACAGGTATTTCACCTATTTTGGAAAGAGTGAACTTATTACCTTCAATCTTAAACTCTGACTGGTTGATGTTCAGAGTTTTGAAGGAGCTTGGTGAAGTCTTATATTTTAGCCAGCTAACTTTCTTTCCTTTTTTCCTTAGTTTAGCCAAGGCTTTGATGTAACTCCATGGCTGATAGTTCACCATCTGTAAAACCTTTGAATAGACTTTCTTAAGCTCTGGTTTTCTTGCTTCAGTTTTACGATTAAAGCTTGGGTGTTTGCTTGCTTTATATTTCTTCCCTCTTTTCTTGCCTTGTTCACCTCTTCTAATGTTCAGAGTTGGCTTTGCTTTGAAAAGAACGTGGACATAGTCTGAATCACGGTGATTCTATCATTTGTGAACACTTTTCTTCGGTGTGTTTTACAACGAAGATAGGGTGATAGTGAAGGGAACATGCTGAATGAGCACCTTTATCGAGTTTGTACTTCATAGTCATGTTTTTTTCTTCGAAACTATAAATAGTTTGCGGGCTCTCATCCCCTCACTTTCTCAAGGGGACTTCCCGTCAATAATTGTTGTTAAAGAAACATTCTGGGTGAGAATGCCTATTTTTCCTTCAAGAATGATAAATCAATAAGATTTTTTAACTTCTTTGGAAAAGATCCGCTTGAAGAAGATGTCACTCAAGAATGCTAAGAAAGGTTTAGATGGTCCAGATGTCATTTCTTTTCTAAGTTTATTATCAATACCAGCGTCTAAATTGTTATTTTTTACAACTTGGAGCATTTTAATCCTTATGAGTATCTTTCCATGGCAAGTATCTATTTTTGTTGTAATCTTCACTGCCTTTGTTTTAGGAAAAGAAAAAATAAAAGCACTGATTCATTCGATTTTGTCTGTTGTGTTGGGATGGGGATTTTTTCTTCTTTACTTCACTGTGAAGTCGAAGGGTAATGCTTTCCATCTCGCCAGAGATCTTAGTTACATTGTTTTTGGCAATGAATTTTTTTCGATTATCATTTACGTGGCTCCGATCGTGATTGCTGTTATGTTGGGATTTTTTGGTGGGTTATTTGGAATTTACTTGAGAGTCTTAGTTGATTTGTGGTCCTCTAGGATGGAAGTTTCTGATGAGATCTCTTGATCCTTTTTTAATTTCACGTTTCCTTGCATTGACGACCTAACACGAATGGATGATGATGTTGTTGATGTCATTGGCAAATTTAGAGAGTAATTCAGTTATCCTTTTCTTTTAAAAAGAAATTTTAAAGGGTAATCCACTCTTTTAAATACTTCAAGAACAAGTGAGTAACTCTCAGTATAAAACATTACTACAATATATAAAAGCAACTGTTTAGAAAAAACTATTTTAAAAAGAAAGCAGGAGAAAATGACGATGAGATGTTTTTATATGGCCTCGAAATATATCTTTGGCCGTCCTCTTGTTTTTCTTTGAGTTTCTTTGGTCCTTCTTACTAGTCCTTCTCTTACCAGTCGAACTAGAGCATCATATGTTGTTGTAATTGCTAGATTTGCTTTTTCGGCGATTTCCATGCGGGTTAAAGGTTTGTTACTTTCTTTTAGTATCTTTAGTACAAGCTCGTCAGATTTATTCATGTTAGGATCACCATTTTTAAAGTTTAAAATCTTGGCAAAAATCGTGTCTTGGTAGGTACATCACGATTTCAAGAAGAATATTTGGCCATCTTTTAATATTTTTGACTTGTTTTCATGTAATTCTTAGCCCTACCGATATAAAAACATTATGATGTTACTAATCCTCTAGGGATTGTTTTTTTAACAACTAGGTTCAATTGGCTAACTGTTTTTTTAGAATTGGTTATTATTTTCCTAGTCTTAAAAATGAAATTGCTTTCTTAATAGACCGTCATAATTGAGTTTTACACCGAAAAAATAGTCTAAAGTTGCATGAGTTTGTTGAAATTGTCATAGAAATGATAATTTATATTATTATCGTTTTTATAGTAAAAAAATAGATGATTTACTCAATTTTTTTCGGCAAAACTAAAATGTGAGTTGAAGAAAAAAGTGAAAGATGTTGTCTTTTATAACTTTAGATCGATGAAAACCCCCTCGTCTAATTCAATCGCATTTTCACCCTTTTTATTGAGATTTTTAATGGTATATTCTTGGATTCCGTGCATCTGGACTAAATCCTTCACGAACGGTTCAAGTATCGTTGGGATGGTGGCTTTTTGCACGGGTTCTCGGAGTGATTTTTGCTGATCTTTCTTTTGCTTCCAAATAGCAGAATTAAATGCAATGAGAATTTTAGTGACATTTGGATCGAATTTACCACTGGGTTTGATGCTTGGAAAAGTCTGCTGGTGGACACTTTGGTTCCATATTTGTCTGTAGATATAGTCAGTGATGAAAGGCGCTATTGGGGCGATTGACCTTAGAATGACATCAAGAACAAGATATAATGTTTTTCTGGCACCATTAGCCTCACTATCGCTAAATTTGCCGTCTCTGTTGTAAGCCCGCTTCTTCACCATTTCAAGATAATGCGATGCGAACAGTTCCCATGTGAACCCTCTAAACTCTTTTGCTGGAATGTGAAAGTTGAAGTCATCATATCCTTGTTTAGCTTTTAGCCAGGCTTGTGCAAGCTCTTCTTTAATCCATTCATCCGATGCTGTAAATTCAATTTCGTCTCCATCCTTGGGTTCAGGTAGCATTGAGATGAAACGGGCTATGTTATAGAGTTTATTCAAGAATTTTGCTGTACCTGATAGTCTACTTTCAGAGAATCGGATATCACTGCCATGACTTGCTTCTAGGACACCAAAGAAGCGTAATGCATCTCCTCCATATTTATCGATTATTGGTTCGGGTTGAACAGCATTGCCTTTAGATTTTGACATTTTTTCTCCGGTTTCCGTAACAACGTGTCCACTTATCCAAGCGTGCTTGAAACAAGGTCGTTGGTAAAGTTGTTCAATTCTAAGCATCGAGTAATGGAACCATGTTCTAACAATATCCTTTCCTTGTGGCCGGATATCACATAAATATGCACGGTCATTCAATATTTTCTTGAAAAAATCATCATTTCTCTGGTTATGGGGATGTAAGATGACGTAAATGGGGCTGATGCTACTATCCATCCACGTATCAAAAGTTCTAGTATCTCCTTCAAATTCCTCGTGTCCGCACTTGTGACACTTGTCAAATGGAGCGGGGTCTTTCCATGGTTGGTAGTATTTTCCCGGCTTGGGTACATGGGGCTCCCTGCATTTCTTGCAGTACCAAATTGGGACTTCTGTGCCATAATAACGTCTCCTACTGATGGGCCAGTCCATTGTTATGTGATTTAGCCAGTCGAGCCATATTTGTCGTGAATGATCAGGATGAAACTTTATTGTTTCAGCGTATTCTTTTAGTCTGGGAACGAAATCAACTTGTTTGAGGTAATATTCAGGCATTCCAATGAATTCAACTGGTGATTTTGACCTTTCACGTATCGCCTGTCGCTAACTAATGT
>JAJRXH010000130.1 GCA_024276395.1 archaeon | reverse complement strand
CCTAATCGATGGCCTTCATTAAACATCTAAATGGGATGTGAAAGGAAAAAAATGAGGTCATTGAGAGTGAAAAATTGGAGATTCGGTGCGGACAGGCTTCTTATTAGTATGATTAAGTAATTTACTTGGAATCTTTCTTCTAAGTCGTTTTGACGATGATTTTCTAGCATTTATGAAAGATTTTTCCATTGAATCATGAATGATCGCGTGGTGACCAGAAACTTTCAATTGGAGTGAAAAGATTAAAGACGTCAAGAGAGGCTGTAATAAATGCGCGTGTTTCCACTTCTAACCTTGATTTTGTTTATCTTGAGTGTTCCTAGTTCCTTGATATTATTCACGTGAGTCCCGCCACACGGAATTCCGAGAGTTCCTGCGACAGTAACGACTCTAGTGAGTTGGCCTGGAGGAATGTAATCTGGTAGGAAGCCACAAGCTTCTTCAAGCTTGTCGTATTCAACCATCTCAACTTTCACGTCGAATCCTCTTGATATTAATTCATTGCTCTTTTGTTCCAAGAGGTTGCGGATTCGTTCTCGTTCTTCTGGGGGGATTTTATTTTTATATTCGACGTATGCGCCTTGAGGAAAGTGATATCCCTTCGTTGGAGTTAGATTCAGGCCAATTTCTTGTATGGCCACATCAATTAGATGACCGGCAGAATGCAGCTTGGCGTGTAGCAGTCGTTTTTTTTCATCAATCCTTAGGAGAACTTCATCCCTTGGCTGAAATTGTCCTTTCTTGAATGTTCCATGATGAAGAACGATACCGTCCTTCATTCTAACGTCCATGACTTCGAATTCTGCCTCGTCATTTTGGATGATTCCCGTATCAGCAGGTTGTCCGCCCCCTTGGGGATGAAAGATGGTTTGATCTAAAATGATGATAACTTTTTTTTCTTCATCATGTTTTATCTCTAGTACTGTTGCACGTTCTTCGAACCGGTAGGTATCATTCATGTAGAGTAGCCTTGTTTTGGTTTCCATTCAAAGTCATCTCCATGTCATTTTTGCTAAATCATGAGATGCCTTCCAGTAATATCCCAAATAATAATGATAGAGTGATGAACCATAGGGCAGCTCGTGTAACTTCACGTAAACCGTGATATTGATTCTGCATTCCCGTGCGAAAGATGATGTCTAGTGTTTTAAGATATGAGATGGTGGCAAGAGCAAGGAAGATGACACTTGTGATGAAAGAAAGAGTGGTTTTGAAAGTAAGAACGATCAAGAGATAAAATGATAGCAATCCAATGGTTATGAAGGTGGACCCCATTATTTTAGCCTTCATTTCGCCCTTGCTAGCAGCGATGGTCTTGATGCCATGAGCGACATCACCCTGGATATCTAATAGGCCCTTGAGAATTTCTCTTCCTAGCGTGCCATTTAACGTGCCAAAAATGAACAGGATGGTTGCACCAAGCCAAGAGATGCTGGGCAGCATTTTTTTATGAATGACCCAAAAAAGGCTTCCAATGAAGAAAGGTGCTAGATAACTGCTGGATACGACGATGTTTCCTATCAATCCTCTTTTTTTCAAGTTAAGAATATGATTTCCGTTGGATGATTGATAGCTGTAAAAAATGCTTAGTAAAACAAATAAGCTTACTAATAAGGTTATGATTGCGTCCAAGAAAAGTAATGATGCTATGATACCAAGACCATATAATAATAGGACGATATATTTAACGTCTTTCGTGCTTAGATCCCCTCTAACTAGTGGTCTGTCCATTCGTCGGTTTTTCAGATCAATGGGATAGTCATAATAATCATTGAGTGCCATTGCTGCGGAGACGATGGCCATTGGTATGAAAAAACCCAATAAGAATAGGGAAATGTTGTTGGAGATGAGAGTTAGAAAGTTTTCTTTGGTGTTTAGCAGTAATGCAGAGAAAAGAGCTCCCTCAATAGCGGAAATGCCTGCGAGAATTCCTAGTGATAGTCGTGTTAAGTCCCACAAGCTTCTTAACTTCTTTGGCATTGGCTTGTTCACCTTCAAATCTATATATAGTAGCCATTGTATTAGTTAGCCATATTGTTAATTTGGGTAAGAGACCAACTGCTCGTTCATTTTCAGAAAAAAGAGTAAAAAAAAGATTGATGTTTAATGCTGTAATTGTGTGTCTGGAACATAAGAGAGTACTTGACGAATTTTACGTTCTTTTTCTGAGACCTTGAACACGTTTTTTATTCTAAAGAATTGTTCTTCTCTTTCTGGGAGGACGTAAATGTCACCAGAAAGGAATAACAAGTTTTCAAAGAAATCTGGTGTCGTTTTAAAAACTTTGGCTCCCTGTGCGCCAAAACGCCTTGAATCTCCGAATAGGCCACGATAATGGTATATCTCGGTGGGGGTGAACAACCAGTAGTCAAGCCTGCTAGCGATGAATGCGACGACTAGATGAATGATGATGATGATGCTGATGGCTAGATATAGTTCAGCTGATGCGCTAAAGTCTGGCAGGCTAAGTTGGATTGCTGGAAAAGTGATACCTTGTCCCTTGAGCACGATGTACAAGAGGATGATGATGACAAGTAATGCAACAAGCATTAATGTGCGTCCTAATGTAAATTCAAAGGCAACGATGAAGAAATTCCACGTGAAGAAGCACAAGAATACGAGGCCCAGTACTGGGTATTGTTCAGGATCCACGATGTTGAAAGCTTGCAAGAAATAGATGATAAGGCCGACGATGGCCGTGGGATAAAAGTAGATGGTCTCCGGATACTCACGAACAATTACTCTTGAGATTTCTTCTGGTTTTCCCGATTCATTATTGTTAGGATTTGACATGATGGGTCACCTCAATGAGCCTCTTTGTTTTAACATATTTAAACGATTCGTGTTTCAGTCGTTATCGTGGTGCTTTCGTAAGTCCAACCATCTTGCCCTCTTAAAAACGTGTCCACACGCTAGACAATGCGTGTATATTTTACCCGGTTCATCACCACGGGTGGAGACGAGCTCACGCGTGAGATAAAAGGACTTGCACTTGGGACAGGCCCATCCGACCTTGATATCACCAAATTTTTTTCGAAGCTCTTCCATTTCTTTAATGGAATCTTTGATGATGGTTTTTTGATGGGGTGAATGTTGAATTTTATGTCGAAACGTAAAACTTTTCGTGGTAGTAATGGTGGCAAGCCAATTGCATTTTGGATTTGGACATTTAGCCGCAATTTTTCCATCTTTCCCCCGTTTTGGTTGGAGAAACGCGCCGCATTTTGGACAAAAAGGTGAATTCATGGCCATCACGTTTTTCATCTGATGTTGGGGGATCGTGCTGTTCTTTCGAATTTTAACAAGATTATGGAATGTTAAAAAATCTTTGAAGAATGAAGTCAAGAGCGATGCTCGCTCTCCAAATGTAGAGAAAAAATTAAAATTAGACTTTTCTGGAAGGTAGCCGCGAAACGCACGTTCTTCCCCATTCATTCCTACAAGAAACCCAATTCTTCGATGAATTTTGATTAATTAATGAAAAATCGGTCCATTACTCCTAATGACCAATCACCTGACGATTTCATCGGACGGAACATGTCTCGCCATTATCCAAATAATCGTCTTGGTCTCCTTGATTGAAAAAATGAGAGTTTCAGAAAAGTCTAAAATTAAAATGACAATGTTAAATTAGATCTTTGAAGTATTGTGGTGACGTTATCTTTTTTACTTTAATTGAGGATTGAGAATTGTTTTGGATGATGAATCTAAAGTAGCAGTGCTTTATTTCAATCGTCATTCGTTCCGAATGAAAGGGGATTTTGTCATTCATTCGTTGAATTTATCTGTTTGGATTTGGGGGTGCTTTTTGGTTTGGATGGAAAACCTGTCGGATCCAAGGTCGAAAATCACTGGTAAGAGTAAGATTTTACACAATAAAAGAATCTTTTTAAACGGGTTCTTGATATGGTTACGTGGCAAGGAAAAAAAGGCGACTTACATGACAGCTGAAGATGAAGCCTTCAATGATGTGTATGATGAGGATGAAGAGGATTCTTGGTCCGAATATGAGGATGACATTCCCTACGATGACGAAGAAGATGTTCAATACTTGCTTAAGATTATGGTTATTGGTGAAGCGGGTGTTGGTAAGACGTCATTGGTTCATCGGTTTGTTGATAACGTGTTCAATCCAATGACCAAGTCCACGATCGGGGTGGATTTCTCATTAAAAAACGAAAAAATAGAGTTAGAAGACCGTAACATTACCGTGCAAATGCAAATTTGGGATTTTGCGGGTGAAGTGAAGTTTAGAGAACTTCTTCCCTTGTATGTTCGTGGAACTCGTGGTCTTCTTATGGCTTTTGATTTATCACGGTTAGAGACATTGGATGCCCTACCTGAATGGAAAAATGTAATCTTTCGGACCCTGAAGAAAGAAATTCCCTTCATTGTCATTGGAATGAAAGAAGATCTCTTGCCAGAAGATCTAAAAAATGACTCTGATTTCCTTGCAAGGATTACTGAAAAAGTTCGGGCACTAGGAGCGGATGATTTCTTGATGACCTCTGCAAAAACTGGACGTAACGTGAGATCAGCATTTTATGAAATAGCAAAACTAGTCATTGAAAGAAGTGGGAAAATTTGATGAGTTCACGTCGTCAGGCTGAGGGGATGAGCTTGTTATTTTCTTCAGAGAATGATGGTCTAGATATGGAGTTGAATGTTCAAGAGCAGTTCGATGGCTATGTAATCACGGCACCTAATTTTTCCTCACCGATCAGATTGCGTCGTACCTCCCTAAATGAAGCTCCCTTGCTTCTTGAGCTCACGAAGAGGCAAATGGATTCGGTTCTGAAGGAAGCTTGGAAAGGTGGTTTTGATTGGGATGACTGGTATAGGGACCTCAAGAGAGCTATCATTTCGCAAGAAGCTAGTGTTTATCAGATTTACGTGATGAGGAGCAATTTTTTTGCTGGATATCTATGGTACATCGAAGAAAAAGATTCCATTTGGCTGACCTCTATTATGATTGATGAACATTGGCAAGGAAAAAACCTCGGAAAAATCTTGATGGCTTTTTTAATCTATCTTGCGCGGATAAGAGACAAACGGTTCGTGAGATTGGGAGTTCAACGGAATAACACTAGGGCATTGCATTTTTATCTCAAGCTGGGATTCATTGCAATCGATTTTGTCAAGTATGCTAACACGTTAATCTTAGAAAAGGAAGTATTACCATTCTATCAGAATCATGGACCATTATCTTGGTAGTGGTTTTTTACTACTTGATTATTATTTAGGTTAGTGGATAGCTGCCTGATTTTTCTTGTTCTTTAAAATGTCACGTGGTGAAAAGAATGCCAGATCAAGAAAAAGATAAACCAATTGGAAAAAAAGTGCGCGCGAGGATACCCGAGGATTTGTTCTCGCATCAGTTTTTCCTCCGTGTGATTAAGTCACTTCTGCAACAAGAGACTCACTTTGGAAAAGATATCATGGTTCATTCACCTTTAGGTGATGCCATGATGGCGCGAATCATGAGAAATGGAGACGAATTGGTGATTGCTACAGGTGGTGAGGAGGATCCCTATATTTACGTGAAAGGAGATTCACGTATTGTCCGGGATTTTGTAGAACACTTGGCCATCGAAGCTAGCACGCTCATTGCCTTAGAATTTTGTTCGGCCTTGGAAGAATTATGCACGGTATCTTCAAAAGAGAAGTTAAAGCAAAAAATCCGTGAAAAACTCAAGGAAGCCTTGGATGAAGTCTTGGTTTGAACGTAACGGCCGATTATTCCTACTAATAGCAAATCCGGATTAATGAAAAAAGATGTCAAGCAATTATGATTTCTTTGATCAAAAAGTGATAATAACTCAAGGCAGGTGAATTTCAATTGGCGGCGGTATCTTTTACCTTTGT
>JAJRXH010000129.1 GCA_024276395.1 archaeon | reverse complement strand
ATTCACCATTCGGAGCTTCCATGTACTTTAAGATGATTGACCCCTGCGCTGAATACTCTTCCACTCCAAAACTTGCCTGAGACCCCACTTCATGTCCAGGAAGGAAAGAAGCGGTTCCTACAAGTTCTGCCGTGACAAGAGTAGTACATCCCTGTTCACCTAGCACGGCACTCATCGTTAATATTTCCTTGCGAACTTGAGCAGATGACCGAACGACAGCTGACAAGGTCGTTAATGAATCGATCACTATTCTTGTGGCACCGGTTTCCTGGAGCACTTCTGTCAAGGTAATTAGTAATGAGTCTACATTAGGACGAATGGTGTATTTTTCTCTGGATGACAGCCCCACTCTGTTAGAAAAGCCATCAATGATCGTGATCAGTTCCTCACGTTCTAAAGCTTTAATGTCACCCCAGTCAAAACTTTGCATGTCTTGACGAATGTGATTTGGATGATCGTCAAAGGAAACATAAATCCCAGGTTCGCCTTGAAGAGCGCCTCCTACAAGAAATTGCATGCTTAATACCGTTTTTCCAGATCCCGGGGGTCCTGTAATTAGAATCATTTTTCCTTTAGGAAAGCCATTATCAAAAAGTTCGTCCATCCCTGGAATTCCAGATTCTAAAGATGACACCTTTCCAGCCTCACGATTATTGAAATTATCCTTTCATATTTCTACGTTATTTATCTTTTCATTTAACAATAAGGTGTAACATATCCCACATTAACGGAGAAAGTAATGAAAAAGAAAGGATGAAATATTTCCTTTATCATTCAATTCTCGTTCACATCTTTCACGCAATCCTCAAGTAGTCATAAGGATTCTTACTCGAGGGAAAGGCATAGTGCAACTGCTGGTAATCCTTGCGGAACTCTCGCACCTCACTCTTGATGTCATCAGGATCTTTCTTATCAATGAGTAATTTCTTAAATAGTTCAGCAATGAATTCCATTTCAGACTCTTTTAGACCAAGTCTAGTTATCTCAGAGGTTCCCAAACGAATACCACCTGGATTCTTGTAGTTTCTTCCTTCCTTTATGTCCCAAGGCAATAGATTTCGATTAATGATAATGTTTGCACGTTCTAATAACTCTTCGATATCTTTTCCAAGGCCAATTGAGGATTGAAAGTTAGAAATGTCGACCAACACTGTATGAGATTCAGTAAATCCAAGATCCGGACATACAACATTGAATCCGTACTCATATAGACTTTCTGCCAATTTTTTTGCGTTTTTTATCACTTGACTGGCATAATCACGTCCAAAATGCTTGAATTCGATCAATGCTGCCGCTAATCCAGCAATATTATGCAGGTGATGGTTAGAGGTCACTCCAGGAAAGGCTGCTTGCTTAATTGGCGCTGCAAGGTCTTCTGAAGATGCTAAAATTGCACCTTTTTGAGGACCAAACAAGGTCTTGTGAGTTGACATCGTAACGGTATCTGCCCCTTCCCTCAAGGGATCTTGAAATTGTTTTCCACCAATTAGACCAGCCACGTGAGCGGCATCATAATTGACGTGGGTTCCAACCTCCTTTGCCGCATCGGCTAGTTCCTTAACGGGATGTGGAAACAAAAACACGCTAGCACCAAAATTAATGATTTTTGGTTGCATCTCTCTTATGACCTTTTCAGCCCTATCCACGTCAATGTTCATTACTTCTGGATCAAATGGCAAGTATTTAACTTGTAATCGAGTAACAGATCCCGCTGTCCCTCCGATTCTAACACCGCTACTTGCATACTCTGGTGCATGGGAAATGTGGCCACCAGATGCAATCGAGATGGCCAGCATCAAGTCACCAGCCTTTGCAAATGCACTATAAACAGCAAGATTAGCAACGACTCCAGAAATGGGCCTCAAATCAACAAATGAAGCATCATAAATGTTTTTCATCAGATCTAATGCCAACGTTTCGACTTGATCTATTACTTGACAACCGGCATAAACTCTTTCACCAACCCAACCTTCTGCATATCGATGACACAAGTCACTGATGGTTGCTTCTCTTACGAACCAACTGGTAACATTCTCCGATGCAATCAAAGGTATGGCATTTTTCCATATTTCGTGATGTTTTTCCAATAAATTCCTTAATTTCTCGAGCTCTTTAATCCCAGACATTTCTCTCTCAACTCCTTGTCATTTCACCAATAAGATTTTTTGATTTTAAAAAATATCGCATGAATATGTAGCCAATATCTCGAATGAAGCCAAAATTTTTTTCTAAATACCCGTTGACCCAAAACCACCACCACGATCATTAATACGAGAAACTTTCGCAACAATTTTCCATTTTATATCCACATCTACTCTACTAACGACTAATTGCGCAATTCGATCTCCTTTGCGAACTAAAAATGGTTGATTCGAAAAATTTGCAAGAATTATCTTAACCTCGTCCCGATATCCCGCATCAATGGTACCTGGTGAATTCAACACGAAAATTCCATATTTCGCAGCTAATCCAGAACGAGAACGAACATCAATCCGAAAACCAGGTGGAATCTCAAAAATCAAGCCCGTGGGAATGACTACAAAATCTTTTGGGGGGACGGTCACTTCAATCCGTGAACAAACATCATAGCCAGCATCTAAATCATGCATTCTTCTAGGTAAGGGAATATCTGATGAAAGTCTTTCTACCCTAATTTCAATCAGTTCTTCCGACATATTCATCACAAACCACGAAAATTAATGAAGATATTTTCTTCCAACAGCGACCCATGACCAATCACTCAACACGAGTGAAATATTTTATGCTTAGATAATGGATGGTGATTAATGCGGAAATGAATTAATGATTCACGTGTTACATACTACACGCAATGTAACATGTAATATCGAAAGACTTATGTAATATGGAAACATTCGTAATGTCAGAGAAAAATAGCCGCGATTCTTGCATCATACTTCCAATATGAGGATGCTATAGGTGGAAAAGATGTCACAAGAGTCCATTGCACATTTAGTTCGAAACTACCTCCAAAGCCACCCGACCCTAGTGCATGCCCTTCAAAGAAGAGAAAAAACACAACGAGAAGTTGCCAAAATCATTACCGATGAGTTACAAGAACAATTCAAGAAAGAAGGACGAGAAAACTGGCCAAGTCAAGGAGCTGTTGCCGTAGCCATCACCAGATATCTCAAAACATTGCGAGAAAAACAAGAAGAACGGCTCGGAACAAGACAAGTTCAAGAAATGCTTGCACAATCATCTACTAGTGTTGTAGACGGCTTGAAAAATTATCGAATTTCCCTATACGGTGTAGATGCTGAACAATTAACGGAATTCATCCAACGACTTTACAAGTATTTTGATGACGAAAAAGTCTTCTCTCTCTCAATGGTCAAGCAGTCATTAGAGGTTTACGTGCAAAAATTGTATGAAAAACAAGTCCAGCATCTTCTTGAAGAACTAGGTTTTACCTCCAAGGTTATGGAAGACAACTTGTCGCTACTAAAGCTCATTCTCCCATCTGAAGCAGCTAAAATCCCAGGAATACTTGCTCACGTGGCATCACTTCTAGCCGACCAGGCAATATCCATTTATGATACCTTGGTATACCACACACCAGAAAACGTCATCGTCGTCTTCGTGATCAATGAGGCCAATGTCACTCGAGGACGTGAAGTCTTAAGAAGAGTCATCCAGCGACATCAACAAGAAATGATAGAAAAACAAGAAAATTTATGATGTGGAAGAATTTAAGAGAGATAACAGCCGATTGGTGACTTCTTTCACTGAACCATTCGCATCTACCGTCAATAAAATCTTCTTTTCTTTATAATAATCAAGCACGGGACGCGTTGCCTCGTGGTAAACCTCTAATCGCCTTCTGATTACTTCAGATCTGTCATCACTTCGCTGATACAACTCACCACCACATCGAGGGCATCTTGCATTGTCTTCAAGCTGGTCAATCAACAAATTAAAAATGCTATTGCACTTGCTACAAACACGGCGATTCGTCAAACGCTTCACTATTTCTTCTTCGGATATTTCAAAGTTCACGGCATAATCAAGTGAGAGCTCCAATTCAGAGAGCATCCGATCAAGAGACTGAGCCTGCGGCAAGGTTCGCGGAAAGCCATCTAGGATGAATCCTACCGAACAATCTGATTCAGAGAGCCTGTTTTTCATCATTTCAATGATAATCTCATCTGGCACTAACGTTCCTTCATCCATATAAGATTTTGCCTTGAGACCCAAGGGAGTTTTATTTTTTACCTCATTTCGAAGGATGTCCCCAGTCGAAATATGAGGAATACCTAATTTTCTTGAAACAATCTGAGCCTGAGTTCCTTTTCCTACACCTGGAGGTCCAAAAAAGATCAAGCGCATCTAATTTCCTCCTCTAATACATTTCTCATACTTTCACGTGGGTAGGTTGAAAGATACGGATATGCTCATGCAATTCTAAAATTCTTGCTTTCTTTTCATTAAAAGCTGTAATTGCTTCGTCCAGTTTGGATTCGACTAAACCAATTTCTTCAGTTAACCGCGTGAGTTCTCTTTTTAACTCTTCTATTTCCAGTTCCAAGGACGAAATTTTATCGTGTACTTCCTTTAACTTGGAATTAGATAACATTTGATTTATTTTATCCTTAAGTTGTAAGTATTCATCGCGCAACTTCTGAAATTTGCTCTTATTCATCTTCAAAAGTCCTTCCAATCTATTAATTTCCTTCCCTCTAATTTTCAAGCGAGAATGACTCTCTCTCATGTTCAAAAGTTTTTCTGCTAGTGTTAAAATCCTCGTAAATTCTTGATCTTCCTTAAGAAACGCTTCTAACGGGCCATCATAATAATCACGAGCGATTCCAACCAACTCAAAGCTCAAGGAGACATCTCCACGTCGCGTAGATGATACGAGATTACCAAAAATTTTCTTGTAGGGATTAAACTTTCCAGCTATCTCGAGTTCTTTTTTCTTCAGTTCAATCTTCAGATCTTGAAGTTCTTTCATCGGACCTTCTGATTGTAGTTGCTTAATTTGAGCGATAATACTATCAATTTTCCCTTCAATTCCTGATTTCTCTTTCAATAACTCAGTAAGATCATGATACAATTTATTCACGAGAGAAAGGTCTGTTTCTAACTGTTCCAAGAGCGTTGACGCATCATCACGATATTTTATTAGCATATAGTCATGTTGAAGAAAATCCTTAATTTGATTTATTTGCTTGATTGCTTGGGAAAGAGGCTTGTTTAATTTCCTTTTCTTGAGCATAAAATCAATACCCATGGTCTTGTCTGCTTTTGCACGTTCTTTATCGATTTTCTCAATAGTTCTGGAAACATTACGAAGCCATTTTTTTAATTCGTCATATGACCAAGAAGGGTCTTCCACATCTTCAAATAAAGGCATCAAGGTCTCCAATGAAGAACGTGCCTGTTCAAGATATCCTCCCAAGGCCTTCACGGAATTTAAGAACATCTTCCCCTTCTTGGCAGCTTTCTTGATCTCGTTTTCATCTGTTGTTATTTTGGAATGATATTCCTGTAATCCTGAAGCTCCTTTTTCCATTTCCATAACAGATTGTCTCAAAGCTTTCTTGTACTTCACCCCAAGCTCCCTAATTTTGGATTCAAGCTTATCCGTTACTTTAAGTAGATCTCGGGTCTGCGTTTTTATATCTTCAAATTGTTCATTGATTTCAGAGATCGAAAAATTAGATTTCATCTGAATCACGGCCACATCTCTCGGATTAATCGAACAATGATTAATGAATCTTTTTTGAATGAATTCTGAATAAAAAACGTAACTTTCTTGATGAAACCGTTCTCACTCCTATTTTTGGAGCTCACTAAGTTTATAGATTAATATCTCCCTTATAACTTGCTGAATGGGCTGCATTATTCGCTGTAATGATTCGGGTCTGTTTGAAGAGTCGTAATTTCCATCTTTCAAAGCTTGCTTTAGGTCCTCAATGGCATTCTTGCATGAAGTAGGGGTCACGTTTGCAAATCCCTCGCGCATCTCCTCAGCAACACCAGCTTCTTCCAACAAGCGAGCCACATCAGAGGGTTGAATCCTCTGATCCTCAGGAAGATCCATCTTGTTGAGGAGAATTTGAAACTTAATTCTTCCAGATCTAATATCATCACCCAATAAATCAAATAATTCAACTAAGCTTTTCTTGTTTTCGTCCCAACGAGAACGTTCAGAATCTAGAATGATTATAAGTCCATCTAACCCAGAAGCCACTACCTTACGCATAGCTTTAAAGCGATCTTGTCCTGGAACCGTAAACAAATAATACTTGAATTCTTTCCCCTGACCTAAAGAAAGACCAAAAGTTGCTTGGTCAAATCCTAATGTTCGGCCGGTTTCTGGATCCTCAATCTTCAAAAATTGATATGTTCGTTCAGGATCCTCGTGTTTACGGATTGCATGAAAGATAGCAAGGGCAGTTGTCTTTCCGGCCATTGTAGGCCCCCAGAAGACGATTTTTATTGCATTAGGATCCTTAATCTCTAGCTGATACTCATTAGTCGCCATCTATTGCAGCCCCAAAGCTTCCTCCTACTAAGTTCCCATTTTCTCGAGGTATTAAAAAAGATAACGTTTTTTAATTAATTCTTGGTGTTCTAAAAAAAACAAGGAGGTTGAGGTCAAAATCATCACGGAACTTGACTGTTCATCACGACTGAACCAGATGATTCAATTACTGATGGAAAAAACTGTTGCGCGCATCTATATAAAAGAAGATAGATGATACAGTAGATAGAAAGAGAATACTTGAAAAAAGAAAGAGAGGCATTTCAACGATGAATGACCCCATCACGAGCTCATTTAAATTATCTTTCCTTCCAAGAGTGCAATGTCAAATTAGTTATCATCCTAAAACAGACGAATGGACGATTGAATTTTTAAGAGATAGCGAGAGCCTAGGAAAGTTTAGCCTTCTTCATGAAGAGATGACTGAAGAAAACCTGATGAAAGAAATTTTGGAATGTCGTGCCTTGCAATTATCTTCTAGTTCTGCTGCTTACGAGATCATCGAGGCAATTTACGAAGAAATTGAGAAAATGAGTGGCACATCTAAAGTAGATTCCGAATTTAAAGACATTTCACCAAAGGTTCAAGAATTGAACGTGGTTCCCTCTGTGGAAGTAACAAATGATGATCAAATTTCCACGAAAGATGAAAGTTCTTCTGGAGAAGCAGAACATATGAAGAGGATAGATGAAATATCCGAGTTATCCTTAACTCCTCGCAATAAGATTGGAGAAATCGAGATTAGCGGCAGCAATGATATTCGAGTCGTGATTCAAGATACAGATACTTCTCATGCCTTCTTGATATCATTCGTCCAGCATGGTCGTATCTTGAAAGGTCCTCTTGCTCTCACGGAGATAACGGAAGATGCCGTTCTTGACCTCTTAACAAACTCGAGAATTGAATTTTATTCACTTTCTGCAATGTATGATGTAGCTGAGAAAATCATTGAAGCAATCACTGTTAAAACGACACCGCATCAAAAAGAAGGACATCTTTCTGGAAAAGAAATGCTTCCAGAAGAAATGGAACCAACGAGACATTTCGAAGAGACTGTTGATGAGAACAGTGACATCGTGACAGAAGAATCTGCGGAGCCTCAAGAAGATACAAAAACAAGACCTCGACCAACGAAAGTACTAAAGGAGATTGAATTACCTTACACGGGAGGTCATCGCGCTACCATCAAAGAAACAGATCAACCATCTACTTACTGCATCGTGCTTTCAAATGAAGAGGGAAAGCCAATAGATGAACCACTTTTTATTTCAAATCCAGATGAGGACTCGCTAATTGAATTGCTTGCGTCGACAAGCATTGACTTTGTTTCCATATCTGCTCTTTCAGATAGTGCCGAATTAATCCTTGATACCATTAACAAGGCAGCATCTGAGGAAACTAAGGAAAGCTCTGAAGATGCTGGAAAAACCTCCCTAGAAGAAGAGTACCTTCCTGCTCATCTCGAACAAGAATGGCAAGAATCCAGTAAAAAACAAACGCTAAAACCCCTCGATATTTCAGAAATTCACTTACCAGTTCTCGATCACTTGAAAGAACCAGAAGACTTTGAAACATACATTAATGAAATGAACAAGGCCTTGTCAGAAAACCAACCTATTTTAGTTGCAGAAATCTCCATTAGTGGCGGTGCACCAGGATCTAAGGTAAAAATCTATCGGCAAGGAGAACACCAATGGTACATGTCTTTTTCTGCAAAGAATGTTCCAGAATCCAAACTTTATCCACTCAGAAAAGTAGATCTTGACGAGGTTGCACGCTTAATGAATGACCACGTGCCCCAAATATCGATGTCTGCCCTAGTAGAACAAGCTGAAAAAGTTTTTGAAATTCTTGACGATGCTAACCAGAGACCAAGAGAAGATATGGTAATTAACCAGGCAGTTACTCATTTTGCAAAGATTTTAGAGGAAAATGAAGCTAGTGGAAATTTAGAGAAAGCTACACGGCTTGCCATCCTTTTGCTTAACAAGTTCCGTCAATTAAATAACCCTAATGGACTAGTCGAATTTGGGATCCGTTTAACTAACCTTCTAGAAAGACAAGGAAAGACTCAAGAAGCTGCCAGTTGGATCATCCAAATATTCGAAGATCTCCTGAAGATTGGTCACAAAACATCACTATTGAGTTTTGCCTCTCATGCGATTGAATGGCTTTCTAAACCAGAAATAGGTCAGTACTTGGAGTCATCACGGTTTGCAAGGGAAATTTACCAGATCGTGTCTTCTGAAGAAGATCCCAAGATGAATGAATGCCTGAAATGGCTTGAGGTAGCTGCTAACAATTATTGCAAGGCACGAATAACAGTTGCCGTGATTGATCTAGGAATCACAGAATCATTAAATCTTCTTGACCGAGTTCATAAGTCCTATAAGATCAAAAAGAACATCTCAAAGCCAGAATTCTTGGAATTCGTGGAAAAATTGACACACATCCTTTCAGCTAGCCTTAACTACCTCGAAGAGAATGCAGAAATTTTCGAGATTATAGATAGCTATCGAGCGATCATCGATTCTCTTGAAAAATATAAGCTCCATGAACAGCTTCTCATCTATGCCGAAAGATCCATCAATTTCTACAAGGAACACAACCTGACCAGGCAAATGCGCGAGTTAAGTCATAGGTTAGCACGTGAATTGATGACAAAAGAACATCATCAAAAGGCCGTCAAGTTTACCTATCTAACAATCCAGCTGATGCACAAGGAAAAAGAAAATCCCCAGAAGATCATGCAAGTTGCCTATGAAACAATGAATGGGCTGCTACAATTAAAATTAACCAAGGAAGCTTTAAAATACATCGAATTCATCGAGCAGCTAGCCTCAACCTTGTTCTCCCACGACCGAGAGGAAATAAGCCTGATGTATGAACACGTTGCTTCTCTCTTATTAGAACACGACCTTGCTGATCATGCAAACATTTACCTACAGAAAATGATTGAAACAATCAAGATACCAGAAGAGGTCATCAAGCGAATCTTCAAGTTCATCGAAAAATTGATGTCAGAAGATAAAATAAAAAATGCACAAAATCTAGTGAATTTTGAAATAGCACGACAGATGCAGCTAGGAAACCTGCAAGATGTCGCCAAAGTCAGTCATTTCTTTACGAAGATGCTCCTCAAGTACAAGCACTGGGATTTAGCCTTTGACTATCTCAAGTACACGTATCAATGCTATTACCAAATTAACGATGTCAAACCAGCAATGAATCTTTTCAGTGAAGCACTTCCCATTTTCATCGCAGAAAAGAAAATTACTGAGGCTCGTTTTCTAATTGATTACATTGTTCAGTATTATCTTTATCTAAAAGATGAAACAAGAGCAATTGATTCCCGTCGACGATTTCTGGGTTTACTAATAGAAAATAACATCCAAAAGGACGTCATCGGGGAATACATCTTCAAAACTTCGAAAATTTTTGAAGACCTGGGGGACATTCAAGGCAGCATCTCTTGCATTATCGAATACCGCGATCTAATCCAGAAGCACGATATTGCACTTGCCAGAAAATTAACAGAAGAAGCTAGCAAGCGATTAATCGATCACTATGAGGATTATAATCAGGCAATCGACGTGCTAAAACCGCTTGTCTATCAGTTCTTGGATAAAAATGATCTTGAAAATGCTTACCTCTACTTGCTACAAGTGGTTGGATACTACGAACTAGCTGGTGACCATGAAGCTGGGTTTTCATTTTTAGAAGAAGTTATGCCCAAACTTCTCGAAAAAGGCCAGACAGAAATCAACATTCGACTACTAGATTTTGCACATCGTCAATATCTCAAGTTTAATAGAACAAAAGAAGCCCTAACACACGCACGAAATTTATTAAAAGTTGCTGAAATGCAACAAAAATGGGAAGAAGCCATTAAAGCCATTCAAAAAATAGTCTCTGTTCTAACTAGTACCAAAAAATTCAACGAGGCCACATCACTACTAGACAGAAAAATCAAGGAGTTCATTCAAATCAAGGACCCAACTATAGCATCGAAACTAACCAATCTCATTGAACTGCTTACTGAATTACTTCAAGAACATCAGACAGAAAATGATCGCAAGAAATACTACTTGTCTCTAAGCAAGCACTTAATCGATCAAGATCTCCCAGAGCTTGCTGCGCCAGTAATGGAAAGATACTTCGATCTAGAAAAGAAAAAACACCCAGATGAAGCCATTTCTTACCTTTCACAACAAATCAATCATCTCATCACGAAAAATCATCCTAATGTTGCCCTCCGAATGAGCAACTACTTGCTCGATTTCCTAATAAGCCTTGATAATGTCGACACTATGGAAAAAACCGTTTTAGACATCGTAAAAAACCTCTTAGAGTACAAGTACGTGAGTTCAGCCAATCAACTAATGGAAAAGCTTCTTTCTCAGCTCAAAGAAGATCATGCACGAATCATTCGAGCATCACTCAGTTACGTGAAACTCTTAATCAAAGCCAACCTAGTATCTCATGCACGCGGCCACGTGGAAAAAATCATCTCCGATCTCACATCAAGACCCGATTTTCAAGCAAACAAAGACCTCCAACTTATCGTTGCCAGAATATTAGAAAGATTTTCAATGAATCTGAAAAAGACACACCCCGAATTATACATTGAGTACGCCTATCGCGCAGCCTCTCAATATTTCAAGGCTAAAAGCATTGACAAAACCTACCAAATTTTTATCGAAATGGCTAATAGTTTACCCCCCCTCATTGCTGAAAAATCCCTAAAACGAGGAATTAGACTCCTGGGTCCAGTAATCGAGGCACAACCTCTAAAATTATCATTACAATTACATCTTCTTCGCTCGTATCTAAAACAAGAGGTATCACAATCAACCCTAAACGATACGGTAAGTGAGATAACGGATACCTTACTCCAGACTAATGATGTAAAACGAATTTCAGAGGAATTTGCTCAATTATTTGCCAACATCACTTCAACACCCCAAAAAGAAAAACTCGAGACCGCAATTAAGTCCCACTTAATTACCATCAAGAAAAAAGTCGATGAACAAGTTTTTATGGAGACCTTGCTTCGTGAAGTCAAAGACCAAAACCTTTCGCCTCAAGAAATCAAAAATTTACAATCCTATCTTACT
>JAJRXH010000128.1 GCA_024276395.1 archaeon | reverse complement strand
GTGCCCCTTGAAGGGATTCTTGAGCATTCCCTCAACATTGAACAATTCATGAAACGTTTTGGCTAAAGCTGACCTTCGAGAGTTATTCAGAAATCCCTCGTGCACGATGAGGTCCTCGTTCGCCAAGGGTGACCGATAAAAAAGGGTGCATCTCCACGAGATAAGGTGATTGCACCGATGGAAAGTGCAGCGATTTCCATTGACCGCGCGGAAATGCCCCAATCATGGCATCCTTCCCCAACCTTTTAAGGGTTCCAATCGAATTCGTGATCTTGTTCCCTCACTACAGATACAACCCCGATAAAATTATAACAATCGATAAAAGAGGAATTGGTTGGATAATCGACGTCATTGTCAGACGTTGAACAATTCTCTTTTGACGATCTCGGAATGTCATGCGTCACGTGAACAAGCTGAAGATATTCATGATTTCTAATAATATCCACACACGCCGAATCTTGGAGAATTTAAAATCTTGGTGAGGTTTTTGGTTCCACATCCGTGTTCATCGGCATGTTGGGGGCACAATAAAATTCTGTTGCCGAATTCGGTTAAGCATTCGATGCATAGATATTGAGCCTTTCTGGTTGAACATTCAACGCAAGAAGTCTTTAGTAAGGTATTTCTTGCCAACAATTGGATGTTATCTTCTTTGGATGTCCCAGGTCGAGTCTCATGTACGAATCCTTCCAACGTGGTCGTTGAACCAAGGTCATACTCGTACGTGAACTTCGTTCCCACTTTAAAAACATTCTTTACTTGCACGTTAATTGATTTCATTTGAGGTTGTTTATCGACAAGTACCAGATACATATCATTCATTATGTCATCAAGGGCTTCTTTTGAGAGATAATACACGTTCTTGATGATGAACTGACTCAGATGGCCACAACAATCCAACCATAACTCTCGTAAGAATGCATCAAGATCCTTTAACGTGGCTGTTTCTTTGATGTCCAAGTAAATCCAATAATTTTTATTATGCATTGCTTGGATTTTTACTAAATAGAATTGACATCTCTTTTGCCAAATCTTTTTATTTTCTAGCCGCTGTTGAATGATTTCCTTTCTTTTGGTGCAATCTTTTAAATGTCGCTTCATTGCTGACTTGCTAATGATTTCATTACAAAATTGACATTTGCCAGAACTTTTGGGTCTCATTATCAAGACCTCTCTTTCTTGGTAAGCCTGCATCCATTCTCATGGAGATGGGGTTTCGGTATCTTTCTTAGGATTACTTCAACAACTGAATGACGGTTTTATCATTTGCGCGACTTACTTTGTCATTAGTTCTTGTAAATTGCCGTCTTTTTAAAAGATAGCCATGGTGTTTCAATGTTATTTTATTTGACATCACGAGTAGTCTTTCAAGCGGTCTGGCAAGAGATTAGATGGTGTTCGATCTCTATCTTCGGGACACTTGGCAATAATCTCGAGGACAAGCGAATTAAACCCCAAGTTTGAGGGCATCGTGAGGTTAACGGAAGGATCATCACTGCGATCTCATGGGATGGATGTCGTTTCATTTTTCCTTCCATGGTTGGTTAAATCAGAAAAAGTTTTAGTCTCATTTCTTCCTTTGATGAATGAAAGGAATTCTAAATCAGAAGTGAAGGACGATTTCATGACCTTTGGGTGTAATTCTCGAATAGCTTGATCATGCTGCTTGCTTGAAAAGGAGATCTTTTTTGACCCATGGCCTAGATGTGTCTTACTTCTTGATCTGGCCATCCTACGTGGAAAGAACATTTTTTAAAACATTCTTCTCAACTTAACTTGACGAAGATCTCAAGCTAGCTCGACTTATCTGGTGAAATTGAGGCGAAACATCAATTCACGTGGGATCTCCCTTTTCCCATCAATGATTTCATTGAGTTGTTCATGAAAATTGAGTGTAAGGTATTTCCAATGTCCCCGTTAGTAGAAAAAGAGTCATTAAAAACTGTCAAGCAGCTCCTTGGTCGCATCTTCGGAACAACAATAGTTGAGAAAAAAGAACAAGTTCTGATGAGAGCCCTAGAGGAAATCGAATCACGAATTCAGAAACGAAATCAAGTGGATCTAGAAGTACTGTTGTCCGTGTTACCAGTAGAAGCAATGTTTTTTTGTGTATTAAATGATGAAGAGACTGAAAAATCATTAGAGAAAATGGGTACATCATTGCGAAGTTTTACATCCCTACTTTTCACGGAGAAGATGCACGAAATGCTTTTTACCAGCGTGAACTTCGTTCAGCACGTCATCACGCTCACGAATTCAACTTTATCGCTTCACAACACATCTCAAGCCTTGATTCCACTCGACTTGCCAATCTTCAAGGGATACGTTCTTGGTGTCAAGTCGGGAACCGTGCTGCTCATTTGTCTAGCCCCCAAAACCATCCTTGATGAATCTTTTCGCGAATCTTTTGTAGCTATTCTTGAAGAAAACGTGGCAATTCTTGAGTCCATGGTGAGGGATGACAAGACACTCCTGGGAAATTTAGAAAGCGAAGGACTCTTGCAAGACTTTTTTAAAAAGTGGCTTGGGCTCTTTCTACCCGAACTGAATTTATTTTGGTATCCACTGAGATGGCAATGCAACCGAGCGCGTTGTCCACTGGCAGGCAACACTTGGCATCAATTCTTCCAAGAAAGGTATGATCGACGTGGCTCTAAACAATTTTCCTTCAGAAAGGTTTGGTACGAATTTTTTCAACAATCCGATTCAACTAACCAGCAAGAAATTCTCGAAGAATTCATGAATCTACTTGATGATCCCATGGGATGTCTCGTTCACTTGACACCTTCATTCCAGAAGGAAATGGCACGAGTAACTAGAAAAGAAAAGGCCTTGGTAAAAGAAAGGCATGTACTCAGGCTACCAGAAATCTTGCACCATCTTGAGGAGCTATTCCACCTATTTCTGATCCAGCATCTTGGAATGACTCGTCTCTTGCCCATTCATTCACTGACTTTTGAAAAATACAAGCTTCAACTTGATGGCATCCACTCAAGAGAGGAAAGGACAGATCAAGGAAGAATGGATGGCAAGCAAGAGTCATTCTCCTTTCAAAAGATGCTAGAAATGTTCTTTCCAGAAAGAAGCAAGGTTTCGGAACATGATCCATTGATCTTGCTCATTTCGGGAATTCCTGGTATAGGAAAGACTAGTTGTTCCTTACAGTTAGCCTTGCATGCTCTTCAACGGGTAAAATTGAAACAATCCCTTTACTTGCCAATGTGGTTCAATTGTGCATTACCCATCCACCGAGAACTTCTCCGAAAGATGGTATTGGCATCCAGCACGAAAGAAAAACTTGAAATTGCCTTATCGGTGCTGTTGTCCAAGCCGATTCAAGGGGATGAGGATGTAATCCATCTTGACGTGGATGGTGAACTAGATGCCTATCAATTATTGCTCATCCTAGATGGCTGGAATGAATCTCCATTACAACACGATGAAACTTTCATTAACGTCCTCACTCAACAACCAGCTACCATCGTGTTTTCTAGGCCCGGAAGCCTGTCACCATTTTGGAGCAGTGAAAGGAAGGCAATCATCGAACAGTTAATCCTCTTGCCTTTTTCGAAACAAGAAGCCATGTCCTTCTTGGCAGAATTTGGGAGTTTAGAGAAACAAGACGCTTCAAGACTAGTTTCCCTCGTTCATGAAATACTAGGTGATGATGGCCTCATTCCTTTTTACCTGATTCACTTGCAAGATGTCCTCAGCTCCATCTCAGAAGAAGATCTAACCGAATACCACCTGATTTCACTTTTGATGAAATCCTTGATAATGAAATCCTTGCGCTCTTTCGTTCGTTCAAAATTGAGAGATGAGAGCCTTCAAGAAAGTCGTCCTCCACCAGCAGATGTGATTGAAGGTTTTCTCAATGCTTTTAGCGAATCAGTCCTCAAGTGGCTGAGTAACGTTTATTTTGCATTGATGACCTCAAGCAATGAGATTAAACCTACTTGGATTCTCGAAGCTCAAGTATTTGACTCTTTGGTTAAAGTCCAGCAACCATCTGTTCCACGAGTGCTGCAGCCCTATTTACCAGAAGATCTGCATGGCATCCTTTTTGAAATCTTGTTACCAAGAAAAATCGAGCAAGGCGGAAGATACCGGGGACTCTATCACGAATTACTCGTGGATTTTCTTTTAGCAACTAAAATGGTGTCAGAATGGAACCCAAGAAAGACAATGAGTGATGATACTGCATCCGTGATCCTTAGCTGGACAAGTGAGGCACGTTACGAAAAAACCATCGAATTGACTTGTCAAGCCTGGAAGAATGAAATGAGTCGGATCAAAGCTTGGATCATCACGGCATTGAAGACTCGTGACGCATCTAGCGATCATATCAAGGCAATGGCATCTTTGATTGACATCCTTGACATTCCAGACTTTTTTAAGCGAGTTAAGTTTGATGGTTCGACCATCTTTCAAGTAAACACAGCTAACCCTCCTTTTGGAGTAGAACTTGTTTATGAAGTCATGAAAGTCATTAAAAGCCGAGAAATTACGATAGGAAAAATCATCATTGAACGTTCTCACTATTACGCATTGGGAGAATCAAGAAAAGAATTTATTGAGGAATTCCATGCCAAATTTAAAGATCATTTATTTCTTCTTTATTCCTCTCATATAAAAATCACCATGAGAAGGCTTATCCTCGGTAGTAGTGCAGCTGGCTCTAGCTCACTTCGTCAAAGACTCCATGATGGAAGTTTTTCGAGCCGTCCTTTGATGACAATAGGAAGTGATTTTAGCGTGATAAAGGTCAGTGGACAATATTTGAATCTAATCTTACAATCATGGGATTTGAGTGGTCCAAAAGCATTTGACCCTGTTACTTCTGTCTTTATTGAGGGCGCTAGCTTGCACTTGATTGTAATTGACAGTGGATCTATTGACATTAACTATCATTCATCAACGTTCATCAATAAATTTATTAGTGAACTTGTGAGGTATTTTCATCATGTCTTTAATGCACCAGGATACAATTTTCATGGGTTCATTGTCGTGATGAACAAGATCGATCTTCTGGAGGCAGAACAAAGAAAGGAAATTCGCAAGTTGGGTTTGACGGTTGCTCGACAACTTTTATCGCACGTGTTGACCTCTGAAGGACGGGTGCACGTCCATTACGTGGAGACATCGGCAAAAACAGGAGAAGGCATCCGAGATCTCATGAAGGCAATGTTAATGAGCGTTCCCATTTCTTACGATGTTGATGAAATGATAATATTAGAACCGAATTTTGCTGCGAAAAGAATAAGTCCGACCATTCAGTTCAACCTGCAGGCTCTTGACTCAATGGAAGACCTCATTCAGTATCTCGAAGAAGAGGATTACGTGTTGGACCATGAGGGAAATAGATGGTCCTTCCTCCCCAAGGAGTCTCCAGTTACAAGGATGGCCGTCCACGTGGAAGGTGGACCACCATGGAGAGTTTCCATTAAAAGAATTAAAAGAGCTTAAAATAGGAAACAACTTTAGAGTGACGCTTGTAAAGCATGAAAGAAAAAAAGATTGACTTTATTTTTTTTCTGGGATCGTTGATGGTGGCTTTTCACGATCGGTGGATTCATCGTCATCACGAAAAAAAATCTTCAACTGAAGTGGTCATCTATCTTTATTTCTTGAACGTGGAGGAAAGCGCGTCAAAGTTCACGAAGTCCATCGTGCCTTCCTTGACCAGCATGACTAGCACGCCCTTGCGCGTGAGGTACCGGATCTTATCC
>JAJRXH010000127.1 GCA_024276395.1 archaeon | reverse complement strand
GTTTCCTCCTCAAGTGTCGTTTTTCTGTTGAAATAAAGATCAACTAATGTCTTAGTAATTACTTCTTCTTGATGTTGCGACAATCTCTTGGTATAACGAGCCAAAATGAAACCGTTGCTAGTGAACAAGTAACAACACTGAATGTCTTTTAGTTCTGCATAAAATTGTAGCGTATCATTAACCACCGTCATCACGGGAGAAATACGCTGAAAGACCTCGGAGAACGCTTGGACCAAGCTTGGAACATTAAATATGGAGGTTCTAAAGATCTTAACTCGATCATGAGGTATTTTCTTTCTTTCTAGAAGCCTTCCTAGTCTCATGATTCCATGATCAATGAATGCCGCTATATCCGGATCATCTGGATGATCTACTTTATGGAAATGAATCTGAATGTACGGCTCTTCACCAAGAACTTCAAGCGTATCCAGAATATTTTCCAAATATTTCAAGCTCTTGGCAAGTTGAGTGGGCGCGTGAGTATCAATCACGTGAACCAAGGCTTGAACATTAGCAAAATAGGATTCTGGTTGTTGGAAATACATCTCAATAAAGGCATCCTGTCCTCCCAGGTCGAGAAGTTGAATGTCATGCCCCGCAAAATTAACTGAACGGATTTCAAGACCCTTTGTAGGAGGATCACGACCCCATGTTTTCATGTGCTGAATGGTCTTGATCGTGCACGTCTTTCCAGCTTTAGCCAGACCAGTTATCAATATCCTACCACGAATTCTCTCACCTTGATCAACAATTCTTTCTGGTTCGAGACGATCAG
The DNA here is from genome assembly GCA_024276395.1 of archaeon. GTDB lineage: Archaea > Asgardarchaeota > Heimdallarchaeia > Hodarchaeales > S146-22 > JAJRXH01. Next base: position 2,379 of record JAJRXH010000127.1, on the reverse strand, counting down.
CATAAGTGGTAAACACGCCATGATATTGCATCAAGATCTTTGCAATCCGAATCCATCGATCGATATCTTCGGATGTTAACGTCTCAGAGTGGACAACACCTATCTCTAATACAGACAGATCTTCAATTGTCTTGACTCCCAATTCTCGTTCTAACACTTTTTGTTGAAAGTTGGAAATACCCTTCAAGGCAAGTACTGGTGTAGAAGGAATATCTTCAACGTTCAAATGCCGGAAATACTCTTCTTTTAGCAGGCCTTGTAACTTTGCAGGCAACAAGCAAATCACCATCATTTAGTTATTGTCATGATATCAATTGAACTTGTTCTTCTAAAACGTTTTTGAATAAATTATAAGGATGTTTACTTGAAAGGAGAGAAATGACGAAGGAGGTAGACGATCCGTGATACCGAGAACTTTTAGCGTGAAAATTATCCCAAGATACCGAGACTTAGATACCCTTGGCCATGTCAATAATGCTGTCTATCTTACCTACCTAGAAGTAGCAAGAACTCAATATTTCATGAAATATTTCACGATTGACGACCCCAGGAATTTTCCTTTTGTCATTGCGCAGGCAAGCATCAATTTCAGGAAGCCCATCACGATATATGACGTGGCAGAATGCTTGATGGCACCAATCAAGATAGGAAATAGTTCATGGACTTTTGGCTATGTCATCCGCAGCACCAAAGGGACAATTCACGCTGATGCCACGACAGTACAAGTTCACATCAATCCAAAAACAAAAACCCCAGTTCCATTGCCCAGTGAAATGAGGAACATCTTCAGCCAAGATCTAGACGAAAAATTCATTGAAAAGATGCTAAAAGGCGATCTTCATGAGAATTAAAACAGAAAATGGGATTATAGATGTGCCAGCTGTATGGATTGAAACAGAAGATCCTAATGACCCAGAAACTTGGTCATTAAAAGGCATAGATCAAACAAAGATACCATACCAATTAGAATTTTTTATTCTCCACCAATGGAAAGACATTCCCCTTGCCATAAAGGAAATGATTGTCAGGGGAGCACCAACGATTGGAGCTACAGCTGCTTTAGGGATGGTGCTAACTGTCAGAGATGTTCTCAGAAGCAAAGAAATCATCGAAAAACCATTGAAAATCTTGAATGCGGCTGCTGGCCAATTCTTAAATTCCCGTCCAACAGCTGTAGATCTTCGGAACGGGGTACTCGCAGTATTAGACGCCGTGAATACCGAAAATGATGTGAAACGATGGCCGTTCTTTGCACTAGAAGCTGCAAGAAAATTTGTCGACAAGATTGTCCAAGACGGAAAGCTCATTGGAATTCACGGCAAGAAGTTAATCAAAAATGGCCATAAGATTTTAACTCATTGTAACGCCGGTCCACTGGCGCATGTGGATTATGGATCTGCATTATCTCCAATCCTGCAAGCTCATCAAAAAGGTAAGAAAATATTTACTTGGATTGACGAGACACGACCAAGATTACAGGGTGCCAAGTTAACTTCGTGGGAATTACAACAAAATGACATCCCTCATTGCGTCATCGCAGACAATACTGCAGGATTTTTAATGCAAAAGGGAGAAATTGATATGGTCATCGTGGGTGCGGATAGGGTCGTTCGTAATGGCGATATCGCTAATAAAATAGGCACGTATTCATTGTCTGTTCTCGCAAAAGAGCACGACATACCTTTTTATGTAGCCTTTCCCACATCCACAATCGATTTAACCATTAAAAATGGGAAAGACATCCCCATTGAGATGAGAGATCCAAAAGAAGTCACGCATGTGTTAGGCTGGAGACATGGAAAATGGATGCAAGTCGCAATAACGCCAGAAGGTACCAATGCCCTCAACTATGCTTTTGACATAACACCAGCACGATACATAAGCGGATACATTACCCCCGTAGGCGTCTTCTCAGACTTTAAAGAACTTTTGACTAAACTTAAAGATCCAATAAATTCATAATTTCGATGAGATCAACTTCTTGCTCGAAGTCCGTTTCACGTACTATTTTCAAGGTGATGAATAGTCCAACCAGCACGAATGGTATGTTGAACCAAACTAGCCAATCTAGCATGTCAAATTGATTAATGCTGATGCTAAAATCTGTAAATCCCTTAATTAAGAACCAAGAAAAAGTCGAAACAACCATATAAGAAAGCACAATTCCTCCTGTTAGGAAACCTAACCTCAAATTAATTAAAAACCTTCTATTCTTCTCATTTTTAACCTGAGGAATGATTTCACTTAGCCTTCTAACGCTATTAATGCCGACCACGAAAATGACTAACAAAGTCATATAATAGAATAAGAGTTCTTCAGTATCTAGAGCATAATCACCTTTAAGAAGAACTAAGGTGGCTGCAGCAATTGAAAGACCAT
>JAJRXH010000126.1 GCA_024276395.1 archaeon | reverse complement strand
CCCTTTCATTGATGTCTTTCCTTGCAGTCGTGATTTTATCCATTCCAGGATTTCTATTGTTATCCACACGAATTTTCAAGGTTCGCCCCATCGAAATTTTCCGACAGAAATGACCTCAAAAAATCAACATTTCTTTTTTAATCAACTTTATTGAAGATTACTAATTGAGCACGGCAAGAATGGTGTAGAAAATGAGCAGTAACATCATCTTAATTGGTAAAGACCTCGTAAAAGAATACTATCGAGGAAAAAAAGAAGTCATCACTGCTTTAAATCACGTGGACATCGAAATCGAATCAGGCAGGATGTACTTGCTCTTTGGCCCCTCTGGTTCGGGAAAAACCACGCTACTTAATGTTCTCTCTGGTCTTGACAAGCCAGATAGTGGCAAGGTAATCTATCAAGATGAAAACATCGTAGATTGGGACGAAGAAAAATTAGCACTCTTTCGAAGAGAAAACGTGGGATTCATCTTTCAAGATTGGCAGCTCATTCCCACGCTCACTGCCTTAGAAAATGTAGAGGCCCCTTTATATCCCACTAAACTCAAATCAAAAGAAATACGACAACGTGCACTTTCCTTGCTAAAACAAGTAGGAATTTATGATCGCGCTGATCACTATCCAGCTGAATTGTCTGGAGGAGAACAACAACGAGTAGCCATTGCCCGAGCCCTTGTTAGCAAACCAAAAGTCATCTTTGCGGATGAACCAACTGGAAATCTTGATCCTGAGAGTGGAAATACCGTCATGCGAATGTTAAAGAATGCGACAAGGCTTGGAACGGCAATCATCGTCGCAACCCATAATCCAGAGTTAAAAAAATACGCTGACAAGGAGTTTAAGATTTCTAATGGACGTCTCAGCTAATGAAAAAAGATTCCGCAGCAATTTTTCTTTTTCCTCCCTTTCTCATTACATTTTTTCCGTTTTTTTCTTTTTTCTTCTTTGCCTTCTTCACCTAACTATCAGCATTTGATGACAATCGTCTCAGCTAACTTGTCCATTGCTCGTTGCTGATCTAATTTCATCAAGTACTTGCCAATTAGGAAATCTAGCAATAAAAGTTCACCCCGAATTTTAGTGAAATTTCTGATGATTGCCTGCTGCCATGTAATCTTGATCCCTTTTTCAGAAACAACCTTAAGTCCAAAAATTTTTTTTCCAAGAGTAGCAGCAAATAAACCTTCTGAAATAACAAAATACCCAATTACCACGAGAGGAGAAAGCGTTGCCAAAGTAAGAACAATTAAAATGCGAACTATATAAACAAGAATATTTGAAGCATCTTCAGTGAGATGAAATATATAAATTGGTGCAATCGTGACGAGAGAAAGTAAACCACTCAAAAAAGCATCGATGAAATAAGCTGCAATTCGAAGCTTGAATCCTACTCGACGATGATGCCACTCATTGGCCTCACATAGATTGATCGCGGCTTCTTCCGGTGAACCAAATTGATCAGTCAAGACCTGAAACCGTTCCTCTTCGTCAGGATATTGAGCACGCAAATCCTCCCAGGCTTCCTTCATATCTTGAATCAATTCATTCAAGGCATCAGACTTAATGTTTTCTGGATAAGGAAGGAGATCATTCACGGAATGAAGATATTCACGAAAGAAATCTGTTTCTTTATTTTCCAGCATCATCATTGCCCTCAAGCGAATACTCACTTAATTTTTGAAGGAGGTCTGCCAATTTCTTGATTTCAGGTCGCAATTTCATCAAGAAATTTAACCCCTTTCGGGTCAATCGATAATATTTTCGATCGTTCCTCATGTACATTTCAATGAGACCTTGTTTAACTAAATCATTCAACATCGGATAAACATTAGAGCCCGCAATTGCTACTTGACCATCGGATATCTTTAGCACTTCTTTAGTAATTCTATAGGCATAGAGATCACTTCTCAAGAGAACTACAAGAATGAACGGTTTTGAAAACCCTTTTTTAAGTTCAACCAACCATTTTTCTAGTTGTTCCGGCTCTCTTGCTTCGTCAATAGACATGTTAAGGCCACTCAAAAAGCTAGTCTAAATTTCAAGCGCTATTATATGATTCATAGATAACTTCCGGATAAACTCTATATAAATATTTTTGAAACAAGTAAAATGACTCCTTAGAAACATAATTAAGAATCGAAAATGTCTGTACACATAGAAATCCATGGAGAGATAAACTACCATGAGGACAAACAAAGCCCTAATCATTTTAGATGGTGATGAGACTCTTTGGAGCTTCAAGTGGCATGAACTAATCTGGGCGAGTGAATTAACACCACCACTAAGACGAGCGAGAAAAAATGAACTCATTGACAGCAAAGGAGTAATCCTCTTTTTAAAAGACGGTACAAGAACTTTTTTAGAAATAGCAACAAGAAAGAACTTCTTGCTCTCCATGGCCTCTCACAATGACTGGAAACCAAACGTGAAAAGCATTCTAGAATTATTAGAACTAAAAAATTACTTTTATCATCCTCAGGTTGACTGGCGTAGTAAAGACCAACAAATCGCCAGCATACTAGAAAAAATGGAAAAAAATGGCATCAACATCCCAACGGAGAATGTTTTCTTCCTTGATGATCGACCCAATAATCTTGAAATAGCTCAACGGGCATTTCCAAAATTACACTGTTTACTCATAACGAAAGAAACACGACTTTATCCAGACGCTTGGAATCAAATACTTAGCATTCTTAATCACTTATGAGAAAACCATTGAGAACCTCAGCTAACTCAACTGGCAAGGAATCTCGATTAACTGGTGTAACTGGCACTACTACCACGTACTTATTTCTTAGAAGACGTTTCATAAATGGCGTCGGCGGATCTCGCATTGTAGCAAGAACAAAAGCATCGGGATTATCAAGAACTTTAATGATTATTTCTTGAAAGAATGGAGACATAAGTTCCATTTTGCCGATTTCATCAACGATGATTAACTCATTTCTCTCATAAGGAGAATTAATGGCGGGAATCAACAAATCATTAATGACGCTTAGATCGACGCCATACCGTGAAACCTTTGGTCCCGAGATGGCGACATGTGCAAGGATGGCATTATCGCCGCTTATCAACCTTGCTTCAAATCCCACGCGTCTTTTATCAATATCTCGCATCTCTTTGGTGTAAAACCCTCTCATTTTGAAGTCTTTACCATAACGTTGTAAAAATTTTTCAATGACCGTTGTTTTACCGACTCTTGGAGGTCCTTGGAGGATTATCTTTGGGAGTGACGGACTAATGATTTCTTGATCTTGTATCTTGAACCAAGATTGCAGTTTTTGCTTCCACTCTGTCAAATTTTGTTTTTGATGGCTATTATGATATCCATAAATTGCCATGAGCACCCGCTCGCGAATCTTGTTATGATTTCCTCTTGAAAGATTAAAGACAATGCTTTTAGACGAATCAATCTCTTGAAGGACTTGATCCCGATACGCATTATCGACAATTAAGAGAACAAAAGTCAGATCATCTTTTAACTTTTCTAGCATTGCTTCTTTTAATCCTGTTAAAGAAAGGAAATCGAGCAACGGCCCGATCTCATCAATCACGAGTAGATGACTTGATGAATAATTTCGGTTAAGAAGGTTTGATAACGCGTTTTCTAAAAGAACCGATTCAAATTCATATTGATCAAAATTCAATGGAAGTCGTTTTGGAGGCTCAATGCCTCTCTTTATTCGTGCAATGGGGATGTCTGCTTGCTTTTTTCGATAATCATAGACTAGTAAGCGGAGACCTTTTATCCGTTTCGATCTCGTCTTATCGAGCTGAATCAGAAAGCCCGAATATGTAACATCCCTTGGCAAGAGACCTAAAATTCGCTTGACCAAGGTAGTTTTTCCCACCCCTTGCTTTCCAATGAGAATGATTTTCTGGTACTTTCGTTCATCCATTCAGATGCACCAAAACACGTAATCTTTTTATATTTCGGATTAATTTCGTCATGTGAACACTACTGGCATGAATACAAAAGGAGTTAGATGATGAAAGTATATATCAGCGAGACAAAAACGCTGCGTCTCAAGGATGTTCACGGAATAGAAACCATCCAGATCGAGACAACACAAGGAACAGCTTGGCTTCGTCATCCCATTTCCCAAACGACAATTCATGTGGATTTAAGTCCAATACTCTTCGTTCACGGATTTAATTCTAATGACCTCATTTGGTATCCTCGTGAAGACCTACCAAAAGGATATGTATCTTTCGTTGAATTAGCAATGAAAAAAAATTTTCCGTGCTGGTCTTTACAGTTTAGTGACTCTAGTTCCATCTATCTTCCTCTCCTAGCTGAAGAAGATCTTCTAACCGCCCTTGAATTCATTCACGAATACCATGGAGGCAAGAAAATTCACGTCATCGCTCATTCGATGGGTGGATTGGTAACGCGAGTGTTAATTGAAGAATCCATCCCCAAGCAAGTCACCACCATTGATGAAGTCGTGAAAATGATCAAACGTATCTCATTCTTAGCCACGCCACATCACGGAGTCGGATGGGTTCGAGTGCGAAAAATATGGGATGAAATCAACGATGATATATCAAGCAAATTAATTGCAAGAGCATATTCAACCATTAAAAGAACGGGAAT
>JAJRXH010000125.1 GCA_024276395.1 archaeon | reverse complement strand
GTCGCGTCATTCGTCAGTTAGCATCACCTTCACGAGTCTCGAGGATAAAACACGAGGTCTCGTGGGATTACCCCTGGTCACGGGTGCTTTTCCTCTTTTTTCTCTTCTCGGTCTTGTCAGTCACATCATCTTGCAACTGATTCGCGGATTTTAGGAATCATTACCAGATCATCGCTGAGACCGAGTTCACTCCTCGCGTTACGAGGATGAAACACGAGTCCTCGTGGGATTATCCCTGGTCACGGGTGGTTTTTCTCTTTTTTATTTGTCTCTGGAACTATCATTTCTTTATTGCATTGAATGTATGCGAGAAAACCATCAACGTATCAAGCTCATTACGAAAAAGCTAAGATGTAAAATGGACATCGTTCGGTATAAGTGATTTCTTTCTTGGTATTTCTTGAATGTTGTTGAACTTGGTGCAATGGCTTTTTATCATTCTGGAAAAGTAAATTTTATAGGGGGTGATAATGAATGACAGCTAGGAAACGGTCTTAAAGGGGGTGTCATGAGGTGTCTTCAATAAAAAGGAGTACCAAACTTGGTCTTCTTGGCCTTTTCGTGCCTCATTTCGCATTCTTGTTCGAAATTTCTTCTTTTTTTGGAAAGGCCAATGGAGTAGTCTTTTTTTCATATCTTTATTCTGGTGGCTTCATTCATTCCTCGGGCTACTTCCTTCTTGAGCCTGTTTCATCCAAGGTGATGTTCAAGTTCATTGACTTGAAATGGTATTTTAGTCCAGAAAGCATCTTGTTCTCTATTGGCGATCTTGATTTAGCCCTCAACATCTTCTTACGAGATTTTTATGGTGGTTTTAGTGGGTTCATTGCTAAATGGTATCTCGTCTCTTTTCTAATACTCGCTATTTCAAATTCTTTGAGTATGTATGATGAAGATTTATTGGCAATAAGTGGATACGGGATTACCTCCGTGATTCTTTTAGGCATTCTCTTGAGTCATATTCTTACATCATCTGGTCATCTCATACCAATACCACTGGGAATTCTCAGCGTTTTTGCAGCAGTCTATTTCGAATGGAAGGAACGAAAGAAATACCTCGATCATGTACGGAGATGGCGGTCTCCGTACACGTGAAGAGAAAGCATTTGAATCTAGGAATGAATGACGTGAGAAAACTGGTGTGAAGGATGAAGATAAAAAATTTTTTCATCAAGAAATCGTTTTTTAGAGGTCGATTGATGGGAATGATCATTCTTGGGATTTTTCTGACGGTGGGACTTTCAATATCTTTGGTTTTTGTCAAAACTGGAGAAGAAAGAAAACTTACCAATGAGGGACTAATGGTGAAACGGTCAAAATGGCATGCTCGAGAAGTCATTCAAGTTAATGAGCACATTAGAACCTACCAAGACAAAGTTAGGAAGAATCTGAAGGAATGGGAGAGCACGCTCTCTTACGTCAGCAGTTTCAGCACTGTCACTAAAGAATCGCTGATGATACAAACAACTCCGATCTTCATCAGTGGGAATGATGAATTCGCAGAACAAGCACGCAAGAACGGATGGCCCGGGAAAGGAACAGCTGAAAGTCCTTACATTATTGAAAACTTTAGCATCATATCTGGAGATTCTGTTGACCCAGTGATCTTCATTCAAAACACGGACGTATCATTTATCATTAGGAATTGTACCATTTCGGCGCGGCAGATTGCCATTTACTTGAATAATGTCGAAAATGCGATAATCGCCAATAACACGATTTTTCACCGCCGAACTGGTATTCTTGTTCTTAACTCTAATCATAACATGTTTCTAAATAATCGCATTCAGTTCGTGGTTACCGACACTGGGTACATGCTTTTTAAGGGCGACATTAGTCTTGAGAACTCACGTAATAACTATTTGGGTAATAATACCGCAGAATCATTCTTCTTGGATTCTAGCAATGAAAATGTACTCGTTAATAATGTATCAATCAACGCAACCATGTCGGGCTTCATGCTTCTCAGATCTCGCAGTAATGACTTGCTTAATAATTTAGTAATTTCCTCCTTTCGTGAAGGATTCTTGATAGATACCGGAGATAATTTTCTCCTGGAAAATAAAGTATTTCACTCGCGTGTTGGTTTCTCCTTCTCATACGGAGATTCTGGTATCGTGGTCAAGAATCAGGCATTGAATTGCAGCAATGCTGGTTTTGAAATAGAAAAATCAGATAATGTTGTTTTTGTAGACAATGTTGCTTCTGGGAACGGAGCGAATGGCTTTTTGTTTTATTTCGACAGTGATGGGCAAGTGTTGGTAAATAATACTGCAGTGAGAAATGCAGGTTTTGGATTTTCACTAAAAGGCTCCACGCACGCAGTTATCGTAAATAATAGTGCCATCGAAAATGGGATAAATGGCTTTGAATTAGTCGACGTTAATCGCATCAAGGTCATTAATAATACAGCATTACTTAATCAAATGAATGGAATGCTCATTGATGGTAGCAGCTCTCACAATCTATTTTTGGAGAATTGGTTCATCAATAATACTAGTTATGGAATGTTCATTCGTGGTTCTTTGGGTGACATTTACAGCTCCGATAATGTTGTCAAGTACAATGCATTCATTTTCAATAATCTGAATGGTGATAAAGAGGCCGCATCAAATGTTAGGGATGGTATTTTTGATTATAACTACTGGTCGACACATCATGCGCCAGATGTTGATCATGATGGAATTCTGGATCAACCGTATTCTTTAGGTGGAATTGCTAATCTCAAAGATGACCATCCCTTGGCGTCACCATCTTTAATTTGGTCAGTCAAGGATTCAAGGGGCATTCTTGGACTGAATCTCTTGGTTGATCGGGAGTTTTTCGTGATGATCTTTGTTGTCATGGCCATGGTTCTGTTTAACTACAAGTATGATCTAATCTTGAGAACTCTGATACGATCGAGGAAATATAAAGATGAATGAATGGCTACTGTCGTTGTACAAGGAATTGGAATCATGCTTCTAGTCCTTTTAGTGATTTAGTCGAACTGCCTATTGGTAAGAAACATGTTGATGAAGAATGCAATGATCCGTGCTTATTTGGTACTAGAATCATTCAAGTTTGGTGTTTTCTGTTTTCAGTTGTTTAGAAAAAAGATTTACGCAAGTGTTTCTTTTCTCTTCTTAAGGAAAAATGATGAAAAAGAAGTGATCGAATGGCAGAAGAATAATGTTGATGATTAATTGACCAGAACGTTCGTGGGGACAAATCGTACTTTGCTAAGCACTTCCTTGGATTCTTCAGCTTTTGACGAGAGAATCCGTGCAGTATCCACGAGTTGCTGCATGTTAGCAGTTAAATCCTGCATTGATGCTGATATTTCCTCCACCGAGGCAGCATTCTCTTCAGCAACTGCGCTAATGGAGTCGACGTTTTCCTTCACGGTATTGAATGTGGAATGCAGTCTTTCGGCAATCAATTCTGATATTTCCGCTATTTTTCCGGCAGTCTCTCTTGAACTGTTGGCTAATTGACGGATGTGATTTGCGACAACATGGAAAGTTTTGTTTTCGGATCCATTTCTTGCAGCTTCAATGCTGGCATTAAGTGATAGAATCAACATTTGTCGGGCCATTCGGGTAGCTGTTACTGCATTGTTCTTTATGTCACTTGTTACATCATCGACTAACCTTGTTAACTCTAGCATTTCGTCAGATACTGTTAGTACGGATTCAACTTGATCTTGTGCACCTCTAGAAAGTGCCTCGGTGGAAGTATTGATTGCATCTGAAGCCTCATTTAATTGTTCGGAGAGATCAACAATTTTTTCTGATGCTTGAATGAGAACTGAACTAGAAGTGACTATCTTCTCGATTAACTCTGATGCCGTGGAAATGATTTCATTGAAAAAGACAGCTATGGGACCAAAAACAGAATCATTTAAGATGTTTGGGTCTTCGATTCGTGCTGAGAAATTTCCTTTTTCAACAACAGTTCTAGTTTCGTTGAATGCCTTGATGTAGGGATCGGAAATTGAAAACAAGTTATAGATTGCTGCTGTGACGAAAGAGACTGCTGGTATGGATAATACTAAGTATGTTAAAATTGCGCTCGCGAGGAGCTCCGAAAACTCTGTTGATCCAATTGAACGTAAAAGAGGAACAAGAATGTCAGTTTTCGTTACCGACATTGCTAGGACCACGGCAGTGTATGCGATTACGAAGATGTGGGGAATTGCCTTGAACCGATAGTCATGGGGTCCCAGTTTGCGATACGCAAGAAAGATAATGAGGGTCGCTAGAAGGAATGAGATGGCAAATGTTGATAACCACTTGCTTGGTGGGACATTAAAGTATCCGTTATCATTAATTGCTGAAGTGACCAAGATGTAAGCCACGTAAAGTAGGAAGAGTGATTCTACATAGGTAGCTTTCGAGATATATTTCAATTTATTTAGATAAGTTGTTTTCTTCATCATGATTTCTTACATCCTCTTTAATTGACCATGGAAGGTATTTTATAATCTATAATGTTTTATTAATGTTCGTGCAAATAGGGTCAGACACGGTACGTTAGTCTAAAGATTGAACTGAATTATCAATATACAAGGGAGTTGACTAAACTAAAGTAAACGTTTGGTGATGATAATCATCATGTTCGCTAATTGGAATGTTCTTCAACGAGAACAGGGAAGAAGGCGACTGTAGTTCGTGAAATTTGTTTTTGATGATTTTTTCCGTTGAGCAGTGGACAGAACAGTCAGTGTTGGTGATATTGTCGTAATTGTTTGACCCTTTTCTTGAATAAAATGTCTTCTTATTTTCAAGTTATTTACTTGATGAGGCTGTTATAAAACCTTCCTTAATCATGAAACGAATTACTCATTGAATGGATGAAACACAAAGTTTTTGGGGGAGGAAAAAACTGGATATCCATGAACTGATCACTATTCATTCTTAAATGATGTATTCAGTCGTAATTTCACGCATCATTGATTCAAGGCATTGTTTTTTTAGCTGGCATTGACGGAAAGCTCAGTGTCCTTTCACGTGCCACCTGTCTTAGCGCGTTCATGAATTTCACGACGTGGCATGCCTTGTCCACATCATGTACACGGAGAATATGAGCTCCAAGGTAAGAGGCTATCGCTTGGACGGCCATCGTGGCTTCAAATAACCCCTTGCCTTCTTGTGTTCTTCCCAGGCCTATTGCTTCAGCTATGAAAGCCTTTCGTGATGCGCTCACGAGTATTGGAAGGTTAAAGTCATGAAACTTGTACAAATCCCATAATAACTGTAAATTATCTTTCATGGGTTTTCCAAATTCAAATCCTGGGTCCAAGACTATTTGCTCATGTTTCAATCCATCGTTAATGAGTTCACGGATTCTTGTCGAGAACCATTGATAGATTTCCGTGCTAATGTTTTCATATGTTTGATCAACTTCATGGTGCCTCTTTGGTTCACCTCTCATGTGCATGATACAAGCAGGCAGTTGATACTCGATTGCTACATCTACCATTTTTGGATTTCGCAAGCCCGTGATATCATTGAGCATGTGCACACCTGCTTTAGCAGCTTCCTCGGCAACTTCTGGTTTCCATGAATCTATTGATACGAATAATCCTTCTTGCACGAGTTTCTTGATGATCGGGACTACAATTTCTATTTCTTCATCTGTAGTAAGGTCTTTAGTGTTTGCTGCTGATGAGTTGGCACCAACATCTATGATTAATGCTCCCTCTTGTACCAATTGCTTGGCACGCTTGACAGCTTCTTTTGGCTCTGTTATGGAACTCTTTATTGGCGAATCCTTGCTTAAGTTTAGAATTCCCATGATGATCGTGCGATTTTCTAGGTTAAATACCTTGTTTCCTAATTTAAGAAGCATTCCAGCTCATCTCTTAGCCTTTAATTTAATTCATCATTAATCATTAAGAAGAATTTCATAAGAGAGTTATTCAGTCTTCCCTCTCTTTTTAAAAGATGTTTTTAAAAACCTACTTGTACCTTTAAATACTCCAAGGACAAGTGAATAACTCTCTTTCATGATTGTCATCATTTCAGCTGTTTTCAGCAATGATCTCTCCATCACGATTTTCGAACATTCAATTTTCGTGGTTTAATATCTTTTTCTTTCGGTTGATGATATTTTATAGATGCTCTTTTCTGCGCTTTACTGAGGAACTGGCGATTGCGTGCACCTTCATTTTTATTTTAAGCTATAAAAGAAATTGGCATGGTTAATACTGATCATTGAATGAAGGATAAGAAGAGAAACGACGAAAAAATCTTACTTGCGAAACACGGGGCGGTTTCAAGCAAGTAGATTTGCTTGATGCAAAACAAGAATTTTTCTGATTCTTGTCATGATTCGCCCTTAAGCATGTACACATAGCTTCGCAAATCCATCAAGTCGGGAACTTTCGTGATGAGACCCTTTCTTTCTAACTGTTTAAGTGCATAACGTATCGTTCGAAAGGGCATTTTGGGATCAAGAGCTAATTCACGTGGTTTTGCTCTTCCTTTTGGTTGCAGATAATGATGGATCTTCTGAGCTGAAGGTGGCAAATTTTCTAATATTTCGTCTTCTTGTCTCATCCAAGCCATTTTCTAACCTCCTCGAGTGAGGAAACAGTTCCTTGGTGGTTTTGACATTCCACTCCAACCTCTTCATGCAATCATTGAGGCTACCTTAAGTAAAATATTTGTCGAG
>JAJRXH010000124.1 GCA_024276395.1 archaeon | reverse complement strand
CAATACTCGAAAGGTCTCTCCTAAATGTTTTTTTAACAATTTCAAAAATTTTTCAATTGAACGATTTGACTGCTGCTTGATGTTCTGTAACATTTCGATAACTTGTTCGGGCGTCAATAGCAATTCTTCTAAACGACGACGTTTCCAAAAAATCATGTTTTTTCCCTTCATACATGACAAAATTTCATAAATCATCCATGGTAATGATGGTTTCATATCACATCTAAAGTGAAGGCGTTTTCTAAATGATGAAGTGAATCCCAAGCTTTATATGTTTAGAGGTTTAACGAATGCTTGAAAGAAGGAAATGCTGGTAATGACGGTGGCACTTATATCAAGGGGATATTTAGCCAAAACATTAATCCTTGGATCTAAAAATGTGGGAAAAACAACCTTTAGGAGAAGACTCTCCATACAGTTAGAGGGATACGAATCCATCAAAGATATAGTAAATGATTTTGACGTAGGATTTGGTAGTCGTACATTTTTCGTGAGAGGCAAAACCATTACCGTGCAATTTTGGGAATTGGCCAGTCATGAAGGGCAAGTTCCCCATTTACCAGAAATGTACATGGAAGCTGCTCACATGGCCTTCATTTTGTGTGATGTTACTAACATCAAATCCATTGAAAGCATCCCTTACTTGGTCACTGACTTTTGGGCCTATAATGGCCGTGGAATCCAACCAATCATGATATTACTTAACAAGGCAGACCTATTAGAAAATTGGAATCAGATAAAAAAATTAGCTTCTTTTGACTACCGTGATTGGATCGATTTTCTTCCAGAAATGCAGGCAGAGTGCCTGATAGATGTGATTACCAAGATTGAACCGGTACTCAATAGAATGGGACTGAATCTAGGCTTTACGCCTTGTAGTGCCTTGAAAAATCATGCCATCATAACCAGTGCCAGATTTCTACTAAAAGAATTATTGAACCTTACTGAATATCAAAATAGAAGGAATCCTCTGGAAATTGGTGATCAATTTGACCAATTTTGAGAAAAATTCCTTGCTAACAATTGCCAAGCAGCTCATCTCGTATCCTACTGAAATTGCCTATAGAAAACAAATGGCCCCTAATGATGAATGCGCTGAATTCACGAAAGAGCTCCTCAAGGAGCATGGATTCACGGTTAAATCATTTACTGTCAGAAATGAGGACATCGGAAAAGATGTCCATTCCGTGTTAGCTTGGAAAGGCGAACTAGTACCAAGAATCATGTTTTTAGGACATCTAGATGTCGTTCCCGCGGATCCTTCTGCATGGAAACAAGATCCTTATTCACCTCACGTGGAAGGTGATCGACTTTACGGGAGAGGAGCTGCCGACATGAAAGGGCCCGTGGCCAGCATGATCACCGCATTCCTTGACCTTGACCCTGGTGATTTTGGTACCGTAATGCTCCTGTTTTCCGGAGATGAAGAAGAAGGAGGCTTTTACTCGATACCACCAATAATTGAATTCTTGAAATCACGAAACCTACTTCCAACATACGTGATTAATGGTGAACCTTCAAATCATGAAATCGTAACGAAACGAAGAGGTCTTGCTCAATTTCAAGTCATTCTTCCTAACAAAAAACAAACTTCCGTGGGGAGGGTAAATAAACAAGTTTTCAGAACAGCAAAATCCGGAGATCAATCTCTTCACACGGCACGATTCACACCTGGGGCGGACGTCCACGCCCTCATCGCAGCAAGTAAGACCTTATTCGGAAAGAAAATAATCCACGTGGAAGGTGACTTCCTCAAGGAAAATAGATTGCCCCAGGAAGTAATCGTGCATTACATCGAAGAAACCATGGACGAATCAAGTAGCCTCCTCAATCATGAAATAACATATTCTGTTGGCCTCACGATAGCATTCAGGGCCTTGGCTGGCATCACTGGCATTAACTTCCCCACTGAACCCAGTATCGTGGGTCGGTCCATTGCGCCAAATATCTTAGAAATCGATGATGAAATCATCAAAATAGCATTTGATATCCGTACGATGACTAATGATACTAAAGCCATCCAGAAAGCCATTCATGAGCATTTTTCACAATTCATCACTCCAACATCGTCATTATCATTAGAAATAAGATTATTACGAAATTCTGAAATGATGAACGTTGATCCAGAGCATTTACTCCCAAAAACTTTAGTTAAAGCCGCCTCCGAAGAAGGAATCACGGTTCCTCATGTTGGTGAAAAAATCGGGGGTGGCTCATCAGATAGTCGATTTTTCACGAACCTTGGCATCCCAGCTGCCGAAATCGGCCCCATCCATGATGGTAGTCATTCCCCCAATGAATGGGTAAGCATTTCCAGCTTGATGAAATTAACAATAGTTTACAGACGAACCTTCGAATTACTCACGGAATCACTCACTCAAGATCCATGGTAACAAATTCGTTTCATGAACATGATAATGTGACCATTTTTGCTATTTTTCTGATGATATTACTCTTCTTAGATAGATTCAACAAAAAAATTAAAAATTAAGAAAAAATGCTTAGTCTCGGAAGTCTATACAACTCTTTTCTCTCTCAACAGTTTCACGTGACAAGATAAGACCAATAGGGTGACTTTTGATGGATATGATCGTGTTAATAAAACCTCAAGTTAATCAGAATGCTGATATAACCCCAGAAGAATATTTGCCAGAGGAATTCGACAAAGACGACATCGTGATGAACCCCAACGATAAGCACGCTGTTGAAGCTGCATTACAAATTAAAGAAGCCCATGGTGGAACCGTCAAGGTGTTGAGCCTAGGACCAGAAGATGCTGCTCTCAAGGTAGTACGTGAAGCCATTGCCATGGGAGCCGATGAAGGAGCGGTCATCGAGACCGAGGAACTAGGATGGATGGATACTCTCACGAAAGCAAACATTCTTGTTAAAGGAATTAACAAGCTCGGGTCTTTTGACCTTCTTCTAACTGGAATGTATTCTACTGACTTCACCGACCACCAAATCCCACAAATGATTGCAGAACTACTGAACTTGCCAGCAGAAACCTACATCTCCGAGTACACGATTGAAGAAGGGAAGATAAAGGTTCATCGTTACATCGAAGGAGGAACTGTCGAACTACGGATTCCCTTACCAGCGGTCCTTTCCATAGCCAGTGTCGCTAATGAACCACGATACACACCCATCAAGCGAATAATGCTCGCCAGAAGGACAAAGATCCCCATCTGGGAATTAGATGATCTAGAACTTGATGAAGATGAAGTAAAGGAAGAAATGCCCCTTAAACTCGTTGGAGTCAGCGAACCTCCAGCAGAAGAACGAGAACTCATTAAAATTGAAGAAGAAGACCCAGAAAAAGCCGTTGATTTGTTATTAGAAGCGCTGAAGAAAGATGGAATTGATCTAGGAGCGTATAAGAAATGAGCGACGAAGTAATGGTTGTTATTGAAATTCAGAATGAAACTATAACGACTTCTTCAAAAATTGCCATTTCCGTGGCAAAGCAACTGTCAAAAGAAAAGAATATCAGGCTTACAGCAATTTTAATGGGAGAAAAGGCTGACACTCACGCAAAAGAAGTGTTTGCATTCGGTATTGAACATGCTTATCTGGTAAAACACCCAGAACTCAATAACTATCGCACGCTCCCATACACGAAAGCAGTCACTGAAGTAATCAACCAAAAATCACCTACGGTTGTCATCTTTGGTGGCTCTAGTACGGGCAATGACTTAGCGCCACGAGTAGCAGCACGGCTCAAGAAGGGACTGACAACCCACGTTCTCGAAGCTTCATGGAATGGCGACAAGCTCGCAGTGAAAAAAGCATGGTATCAAGACAAGTTAATGGCAACCTTTGAATACACGCAAGAACCCCCTTTCTTGATGGCAACTAGCCCTCTTGCTGCAGCTGCTCCAGAACCTCAAGAAGGATTAGAGGGTACCACCGAGGAACTCCAAGTAGAATTGAATGAAAATGACCTAGTCGAAGAAATCGTCGGATTTCATCTTCACAAGAAAGAAGTTGACATTTCCAATGCCAAGCTCATTGTCTCAGCTGGACGCGGTGCCGGAAGTCCCGATGGGCTCAAGAAAGTGTTCGAATTGGCAGAAATCCTCGGAGGTGAAGTTGGTGCCTCACGAGCCATTGTCGATGCCGGATGGATCTCCTATGATCACGAAGTCGGTCAAACGGGTGCCACGGTCGCACCCGATGTCTACATTGCCTGTGGCATCTCTGGAGCCATCCAACACATTGCTGGAATGAAGAAATCAAAAAATATCATCGTCATCAACACCGATCCCGAGGCACCCTTCTGGGACTATGCACATTATGGCATCGTGGGAGACATGCACAAGATCATTCCCATCTTGATCAAGAAATTCAAGAAAGACTAAAAATAACATCTTCCTTCATTTCTTTTCTCCAACAATCCACTCTTTTCCATAACATTAAACCACATTTCACACTTCCTAACTACTGGGATGTCTAAACAAGAAATACTTAAAATATCCTCCGTGTTATTGGTTTTTGAACGTTCCATTACACGCTCATTCCAAACTAGGAGGCAAAACTATGCAAGTAGGACAACTGACCCAAAAGATAATGCTAAGCGTCTTGAATGGAGAAGACGGAGGCCCATTGCCTCCAACTTCAGACACGCCCCATCGTCTCATTATGTTTAACATCGGTTTGCATTCCACGTGGGCTGACTTGTTTTATCTGATGATGGCACTTTCGTTCATCATCTTCGTGCTCGGAACCATTAGATTAGTCCGTCCATGGTTCAAAGGGGATTGGGATGTTTTTTTGAAAGATATTCTCCATAACGTATTCATCATCATCAAAGATTCCATCTTTTATCGAAAAATTTTCAGAAAAGATAAATTTGCTGGAATCATGCATCTCTGCATCGCTTGGGGAATGATTACCCTCTTCATTGGCACCTTGATGGTCACCATTCACGAACGAGCCTTCCCGTACTTGTTCGGCGATGTTTACATGATTTTCTCCTTAATACTTGATGTTGCCGGAATTGCCGTGATCGTGGGTGTATTAATGGCATTTTATTCCCGTTTCATCTCAAAAAAGCAAAGACTAACCACGATTACTGAAGACATCATCTATCTTGTATCATTCTTCGTGATTGCCCTCAGCGGATTCATCATTGAAGCAGCAAGAATAGCTGCAACCGAATTTCCCAAGTGGGAAACCGTGTCCTTCGTGGGATACCTCCTTGCACGCATTTTTACCGCTTTCATCTCTGACACAAACACGTTCAGAAGCACCCATTTCGTCTTTTGGTGGTTCCATGCCATTGCCGTGGCCATTTCCATTGCCTATCTCCCTTTCAGCAAGCTCAAGCACATCATCATTGCCCCACTTAACATGGCAATCAAACCGACAGACCGTCCACGTGGTCAATTACTTGCACGAACAAAGCCAAAGAAAACCATTCCTGACTTGACCTTCAGAGAAATATTGCAACTGGATGCTTGCATGCGCTGTGGTCGTTGTACCAGCGTTTGCCCAGCAAACATTAGTGGTGAACCACTGGCACCAATGATGATCATTCAAAAATCCCAGACAATTGCTCATTCTGACTTCGGTCTCCTGAAAAGTGTATCTGAACCAACATCCCTAATCGGAGACCATACCATCACCTCCGATGAACTATGGGCCTGCACTAACTGTCTAGCCTGCGTGAACATTTGTCCAGTGCACATTGAACACGTTGATCTCATCGACGGCATGCGCGCCGCACTAGTTGAAGAAGGAAAAGTTCCTAGCACCGTGACCACGTTTCTAGAAAGCGTTTACCAAAATGGTAATGAATGGGGTGAACCTAAGAAAAAGAGACTAGCATGGGCTGACGATATAGATCTCCCAGACATCAACAAGACGAAAGATGCTGAAATCCTTTATTACGTGAGCTGCGTGAATAGTTATGACCCACGCGGACAAAAAGCCGCCCGCGCCATGGTTGCCATCCTCAGACACGTCGACATTAAATTCGGAGTATTGGGAAAAAAAGAAAAATGCACGGGGGATGCCGTGAGAAGAGTCGGCGAAGAAACACTATTTCGCCAATTGGCTGAAGATAACATCAAAACCTTCGAAAAAGCACTGAAGAAAAGCGGAGCAAAAATGATCTTGACCACTAGTCCACACTCTTACAACGCCATCAAGAACGAATATCCGGAATTTGGCGGCAAGTTCAACGTGGTACACCACACCGAATTGTTATATCAGCTCTTCAAAGAAGGAAAACTCAAGTTCACGAAACAACTCGATTATCGCATCACTTACCACGACCCTTGCTATCTAGGACGATACAACCGCATTTTTGACGCACCGCGAGAAATTCTCAAGGCCATTCCCGGAATAGAACTCGTGGAAATGCCACGAAACAAGGAATTTTCACATTGTTGTGGTGCCGGCGGAGGAAGAATGTTCATGGAATCTGCCGAGTGGGTCAAGGAAACACCTGCCCAAAATCGTGTCCTAGAAGCAGCCGAAACAGACGCCTCGATACTTGGCGTGGCCTGTCCATACTGTCTTAACATGCTCACGTTTGGAACGAAAACTGCCAACGTCGATGATAAGCTGGAAGTAAAGGATGTCGCTGAACTCGTTGCAGAGGCCATGGGTCTAGATTTCTAATGAAACCCATCTTCTTTCTTTTTCTTCACGTTTCCAATGGTTCATTCGTGATCACGCCTGATTACGATTGAAAACTTGGATTTTTCCATAAATATCCCAACAAACCTCTCTTAGCTCTTGCTAACCAAAGATTTTAAAACTTTTTTAAGAAATGCATCATTAGAAGAGTTGCCCATTCCACTTGGTAATGGATGAAAAGATAAATTCTGTGTGGATGTGGAAATGAAAATACACAAAAAAGAAAGTACCGCAATTTCTTTTATTCTTCTAATTATATTTTTATTTTCAATAATTGTCATTCCCATTTCTGCAATACTTAATGTAAGTAATGAAGATAAAGAGAAACAACAAACAATGATTAATTACAAAAACAGACAAAAACTGGAAAAAATGGCAACAAGCCCTACAAAATCTCATAATGATAATAACAATGGTAACATATCATTAAAAAGTAGCAAAATCGACACAAATTCAACAGAAGTGATACCACAAAAAATTAATTGGACATCAACTCCAATATCCAGCAAATATAGAAACCAAACAATAGATAATATGCAACTTTCTGGGTTCGGAGATAACAACCATCAAATTGTGATGAATGAAAGCTTAAATACGTTTACCATTACTTCACTTAATACCTCCAACTCATTTACCAATCATAATCGTGACACAAGCACGAATATCACTTCCATTAATGGATATTCTAACGTAAGCGGAAGATTCGACATCATAAATGTCACGGCAACAACAGATTATCTTATTATTGAAGATAATGTAACGCTTGAAAGAAGTGAAACAAATGACTTAATAACTGCGGTGGCAATGTCTTTCACCATTAATCTTCCGATGGCCAATATCACATCTATTCGGATTCGACTATCGGTAATTGGAACCGTTAGTGGAATTGCATACATTACTGGCATCAATTCCAATAATAAACCTAATCAAACTATATTTGGAGATCAACTTACCTTACCAACAGCTGGAGCTGGATGGTTTACACTTAACTATAGCAATCCTGTTACTTTAACAAAGGGAACCTACTTTATCGTTTTAAATCAGACTAACTCAAGAGATTGTAGTGGATTTACTTCCTGCTATGTTTGGAGATACGTAGAGGACTCTGCTGCACCAAATGGAGATGGAGTTAACGAAGGAAATATGAGAGAATTCGCATCTGGATTCGGATGGGGCGTTGAATTTAACGGTGACTTGTTACTTCAACTATCTTACATTGCTGTTGATCCAAACAACGTTTCGAAATCATACTCATTTTCAACACCCCAGGAAATCAACTTTACTTACTATGGAAGAAAACTTACTAACTTCAAAAATAATACGCTATATCTAAATGAAACACAAGCATATTTCACTACTAATGTATCTGTAACTTTCATATTACAGTACCAAATTTATCATACCCTTTCTACTAATCCTATCATCACTTCTACGAGTTATTACCTAAGTAATGGAACTACCAATGTCAACTGGAATGTAACACTCAATCAATCTTCAGTACCAACTGGAAGTTATACTATAAAAAACAGAACCTTACTCTTCTATAATCTCCCAATAGATTGGATGCCGACAAGAATATACCGAAATGGGATTATATTTACGAATGATGCACTAAATTCACCACAAAACGTAACCTATACCAATGGAACGACAAGCTCAACCTTACTTATCAACATCACTTCTAACACGTCTGCATGGCAATGGCGTATAGAATTCGTGAGTCCCAACTACATTACTAATCTTCTTCTCTATCAAAATAATGCCACGTTATTAACGACACCACGTCGCATCAACTCGACTGACCGACTGCTAGTCAATGCAACTATCAAGAATGCCAATGCTAATGGTCCAAATGCTACGCTCGTAATCAAAGATCCCGCGGGGAACACCGTGTTTACAGATAAGAACGTGTCACTTGTCCATCCCACGACCACCTTCACGGAATGGGACGTGGATTCGTGGCTTAACACCAGCACGAACATAAATGGTACCTACACGGTAATCGTGCAATGGTTAGATACCAGCGGATTGAAAGTTGGTTATTTCGAACGCACCGTGGAGGTCATCGTGCAAACAACGGCACAAGTAACACCACAGAACGTGGGAGAAGTCATCATTGGAAATGACATTACGATTACAGTCGATTATCGATCATTTCACAATGCCACGAATCTCAATGGTGCAACCATTCGTTATCAGCGTTCTTGGGGAACAAATGGAGCCTTCATCCAGACTGGCGAACACCAAAGCTACCAAGCCACCATCAACACGACCGGAACAAGTCCTGGTGATGCTACCATTACCATCACTGCCGAATTAAAAGGACATGTGAATCACACGATCATTGTATCCCTTACCTTGGTTCTTAATGCTACACTCTCTTTTGTTAACGATTCATCAACCAATGGTACGGTTCACTATAATGATGTAGTCACCATCAACGTGACTTACCTCAATGTGCTTAATCAAAGTCACGTGTCTGGTGCCAGCGTGAACATCAATCTAACAGATTTTACGGTAACGGAAAACATTACCACGAAGAGTTATCTCATTACCTTCAATACCACGCAATTACCATCATCATGGACCACATTTTCCCTCAACATCTCTTTTTCCAAGCCTAAAACATACGTTTCTAGGAACTTAATCGTGACATATCAGTTCAATTGGACTAAAACGACCGTCACCGTCATCAGCGGCACGGGAACACCTACTAATGGCACTAACATCACGATAGCTTTTTCAGAGAATCAAGATGACCTCATTGAGTGGCGTCTTGAATATAGAGATGTTTTACATGATGTACCGATAGTGAATGCTACCACGTCCATCACGGGACTGGCTGGAATCATTACCATCTTGAGCAAGCAAGAACTTTCGAACCAGACGTGGATCTTTCAATTCAATCCAACTGATATCGGTACAACTACCGTGAGCATCACGTTTTCCAAGGATGGATACTTAAGTGCCACGTATCGTATTGATGTAAACATCATTCCAGCCGCTACAGAGGTTCAGACCAACGCTAACACTTCCTATACCAAGCCATTTGATGAAGGCACGCTAGATCGCATTAACTTGACACTTACCTACTATGACCTTGATCACGATCGTCCCCTTCCCAATGGGCAGCTCAGCTATCCGACAATCCAGGGACTCTCCATCATTAACTCCACTCATGGCAACGGGACGTGGCTCATCTCCATCAATCCAGAAAATCCAGGTTCATACACCATTACCTTCATGTTCCATCAACATGGTTACTTGAACGCCACCTTCACGCTGTCTCTTAACATCACGGCAACCAGCACCTCTGCTGTCATCTTCCCGAATCAGTATAGTTTCACGACCACTTATAGTGAAGGAAATTCAGATCAGATTACCGTTCTTTTACAGCTCAATGACACGGACCATGGAATTCTCCTCGAGAATATCACCGTGACGGTTCTTAATCAGACAGATAACGGCTTTTTCACCTACACGGAACCAAAATCCTTGAACCCCACGACATGGAATGTTACCATCAATCCCATCGTGACTAAGACCTTCGTGGTAGCCATCCAATTATCAAAAAATGGTTATGAGACACAAGTAATTCACTTGACCATCACTGTTGAGAAAGCGTCCTTGCAACTGACTCCTTTAGCAAGCAATCAAAATATTACCGTGCGGTTCGGTGAAATCAACACGACGATCATCACGCTTATCAATCAGTTTGATGGACTTCCAGTAGATAACATTACCATCACGAGCAACAATGACATTGTCATCCAAATCACGCCAATGGGGAATGGGCAATACAATCTCACGTACGTGGGGGCATTGAAACAATTTGCCATCAATGATTCCGTTTTCTTGCAATTCAACAAGCAAAACTTTAATTCCCTTAACATTACCATCACTTACATTATCATTGAACCAACAACGCCTTTTTCCACGGGGATACTCTTCCACAATACCACGACAACAGCCTCCGTAGAATGGAATGAAACCATCATTTTTGTCTTCACGTGGAATGATACCCAACATCAAATTGGATTGCTGGGAAACGTGAAAATAAATGCTTCTCCCTCTGAAGTATTAATCCAAGTTCGGGTCAACGTCACTGACGGGAAAATGATCATGGAGGTCATGCCTCTTACAGTGGGTACCTGGAACATCTCCTTCACGGCATTCAACGCGAGCATTGCTGCTTACTTCAAGAACGCTAGTTCGATGATCACCATCACGGGATTACCCCGGACCACGGCCACGTCCTTTAGCGTGAGTCCAATAAACACTACCAACGGTCACGTGGAAGTATTTTACGATCGAGAAATTACTGTCACCATCATCTGGACTGACACTGAATTAAATACAACTGTCATAAACGTTACCAGCATTACCATCAGCAAGTCTGCTAATGGTAGTTGGTTAAGTTATCTCGTCAGTGAAAATGGTATCCACTACTTTAAACTTCATGGACTCGAATTGAAGGATTCTATCAACATTACCATCACCTTCCAATCCACGTTGTACACCTCACAACAACTAAAACTCATCATTAGAGTCCTTCCCCTTCCAACTGATGAAATTGAAGGGACATACACGCGAGGACTAGTGAGCAGCGATGAACAAGTAACAAGCAAGCTCGGTTACACGCTAGGTTTATCTCTCAATTGGACCGTCACTGATAATCAGAGCTTGATTCTAAATCCTGAAATCAAAGTTTACCTTAACACCACGCTTTACACGCCTGCTAACATCTCTACCAT
>JAJRXH010000123.1 GCA_024276395.1 archaeon | reverse complement strand
TAAAGGTGGCTTTCTTGAATTCTGAATATGAGACTAAAAACTTGCTTTGGAATCGTGGTGAGCCAGCAGCAAGGGCTAACCCAGTATGTCCATGATAACCCCCCACGATGGAGATGATTTCCCGTCTTTTCGTGTAAGCACGTGCTAACTTGATTGCAAAATCAACAATTTCACCCCCAGATGCACCAAACATTACTCTTGTCAAAGGCTCTGGTGTTAATTCAGCTAATCTACGTGCTAAGGTCGCTCGATGCTCGGAAAGTAATAAATGATCTCCGATATCTAGATATTCCAGTGCATCCTTTAGTGCCTTGGTCGGTCCAGGTGGACAATGGCCAAGATTGAAAACGCCTCCAGAGCTACGACAGTTATAAAGTCTCATTTTTCCGTCAATGTCCCAAATCCATCCACCTTCACGTCTTCCAGGAATGAAAACGATTCCATACTTCTCGAATTCTCTGACTCTTCCACGCACGACGTGTTTTCTATAATTCTCGATGGCTTCTTTCTTACGTTTACTCATCATCCATGATCCCATCCTATCTTGGTATTTCAACTAGCTGTGTTTGTGCCCATTGATGTAGGGGTTTCTTTATTGCACTTCTTAATCCCTCTCTTTTTATGTTTTTTCGTTTGATGGTCTACTTGTTCAGCTTTCATCTCTTGTACAAGATATCATTCATCATTTAGCATCTTTTTTAAGTAAGCCGCCTTTTTTTCTATGCTTATCGTGCGAACTTGCTGGCTAGAGTATTTTTGTCTCGTTTAAAATTTGAGAAAAAATCACTTGGTCAAAGGGATCAAGTGTTGTTCAATGTCTTTCTAACTTAAAATTGATTAAAAATTAAAAGAGTAGCTTCGGCTAGACCGCGAGTCGAAAGGTCTTCTTACTTGGCACGTGGTGAGAAGGGTGCTGAACAAAAGTTCAGAGTGTAACTTAACTTACTGCGAATAGTTAACCATTGCACTTCAATGATGGTCAATTCAATCCCCATTTTTGTTGCCTGTTTTATGTTATTTCATGTATGCCTAATTTTCACTTTTAATAGATGGTTGGAACGTGAAATGGTATTATGTTTCGTCACTACTACCGTAAATAGAGATGTTCATGCGTTCCATGGTTTTTCGGATAATATAAAAATCACAATGTATGTAGCTGACAGGACTTTAGATTGTTGGATCGGATGCCTACGAAAAGACTTAGTAGATAAGTAAAAAATGGAGGTGCTGAAGAGGGTGATATGCCTCTTTTTTTCTTTCTTGATTGAATAGAATAAAAAAATGGCAGATTTAGTGGTAAATTGTGAAAGTTATCATTTATTGGTCAAAGGATTTTTTGTGATCTATCTCTTTTTCAGTGCTTCCTTTTCTTCAGTGGTGGGATCACCGCAGTTAGGACAGAATTTGTCCGAGATTTGGAGTGGAGCCCCGCATTGGAAGCAGGTCATGCCAAAGGGCGTGGGTTCTGGCATTGACATTGTGGTCGTTCCCACTATTGATGGAGGTGGTGCGGTGGTAGGTAAGGACGCCAAGAATCGTGCTTTTGATGCTCGTGCTTCCTTGACCTTTCTTGGTGATTTGACAAAAACCTGATACAAGATAAAACCAACCAGGAGCAATGGAATGCCAATGAATAGTAAAGGAAAGATCATGAAGAAGATATCAATGGGTCCCATCATCCCAAAGGAGTCAGAAAAGAAACTTGGCATGAACGAAAAGAATGAGACTCCTACGAGAATGAAAAACGCGAGAAAACCGGCCATGAATAACAAACCGATTCTGGAAGCTAAAGAATTGTCTCTTTCCGTCCAGTCACAATAGCACGGAATGCATAAATCATAAGATACTTGATGATGGTGATGAAAATCATCATCGAATGAACCATGGTATTCTCTCCGATACTTGCGTAGGTCATTGAGACAGATGGGGCGTGAACATCGTTCGCATTTTGTATTTGCAATCACATCTGGATGATAAAAACATGTTACAGCACGAGTCATCTTGATTACCCTCTGAACATCATTTACATTTAGTCATAATTTCTGTGATCTTTTAAACATTAATTTTTGGGATGGGAATGTGGATGAATAGGTCATCTTGATGTGGAAATAACAGTCCTCGGCACACGAACACGTGAACTCAGTATGAGTTGGGATTCTTTTATTTGATAAATATGGCATTGACAGAACTGATAAGAAAAAGAGCCCTATTTTTCAAACTCCGTCATTTGAGAATCACGTCCGATTTTTTTACCAATGATGACCCACGTGGGGATTCATGACGAGAAATTGTGAAACGAAGATGTTGGCTTGATGGTTTTTATCGTCACGGCTTCCAAGCACGGCGACAATAATGCGCATCAACACGTTTTTTGTCGCATCATTTCGAGAAATAACGGACTTTGAGAATGAGGGCCACGTGGTTGTCTAGCACGAGATAGTAGCGCCCGCTAACGC
>JAJRXH010000002.1 GCA_024276395.1 archaeon | reverse complement strand
TTCCTTTCCCGCAGGATCTCTTGTCATCATTCGTGTTACCATCCAGTCACGTTCAAGGAACTGATTCGTGGGGTGACGTGAATGCGCTAAAGAGTCAGTTCTGACCTGAAATAAAAAAGTCGGGTCCCTTACAGTATTGACCTCACCCCCTGTCGTAACTGAATTTGTGGACCAGTTCATCCGGAATGGGGAAAACGTGACCAAGGTCATTTGCTTGATGACAAGTAACGAGATGGTTAAGGCTTCAACAGAATTGGCACGGATAGGTTTAGAGGATAAACATGGAAATAGAATTAGTTGGGAGACCGTTCCACTTCCCTTTGAAGACACGTTGAGTACCAATGATAACATCGAGTTCATGAAAATTGCCGCTCGGATACTTAACCAAGAATTACGAATTCTTCAACATGTTAGGTCATCATCAAGTGAACAGAACACGGATACACCGCGTCGGAAGGTTGTTCTTAACGTCGCCGGGGGACGCAAGAACATGTGTATCACGTTAAGTTTGGTTGGACAACTCCTTGGCGTGCATGCTGCGTATCACGTGGTGAACAAGAATTATCGAGAGATCAACATGGAATTGGAACGTTTAAGACCAATCATTTCAAAGTTGTTGGAACTTGATTCTAAGGATGAAAAAAAGAAATTATATCAAGAACATCGCAATGAGTTCACGGTCTTGCTATTTCCCCCTGCGAGCGAATATGATCTCATTCAAATACCTCTCATTCCTTTCCCCCGGTCGATTGTGTCACGATTACTCGGATTGAGAGTGAGTCATTCTACTCCGGGACCATTCAAGAAAGATGAACTGAGATTAGATGAACACTACATTGACGAATTAATTCGAGCTGGATTATTTACGAGTGAGACCGACAAAAAGAAACTTTATTTCACGGATCTAGGAATTAAAATTTTAGATGCACTACTTGGAGCAACATGAAGCTGAAAATGTCAAGCTCCTCTTTTTTCCTTCTTCTGACGATTCATTCGATGTTTTCATTCCACGCCATCAGTGTCAACAAGAGAAACAAGCATTCATGATCAAGATCCTACAAGCAAACCAGTCTTTTTTCATGTTGGGTGTCATTACTCACTTTTCATTTCATTTTAGAGTTTTTGATGTGAAATGGCGAGTAAGAAAAATGAGAAAGGAATGATCCTTGAAAATCCTCGACATCACGCCCTGACATTCCTTTCATTCCGTGAAATCATTGAAACTCATCGTTTTCTAGACTTTTGGATGAATGTTTCGCTTGATGAATGTCCTCTCTCATGATGCTGAAGGAGCTTATTTATGATTCATCACGAATTAGGGGTCTGGCTACATTTCCACTTTATGGAACAATTCACCCCTAGGAGCGATGCAGCTGCAGAAGGCTCACATCTGATTTGCTTTCCCAGTTAAACAATTCATCATTGAGCAAGGATTAAATAGACTTGACTTAACATCTTTTTCTCAATTCAAATTTCAATGATCTGTCAGTAAAGCTTTAATTGTTAGTTAACACTTTACAATGATTTAGTAAGAAGATATAATCCAAGTAGGCTCCAAAAAAAATCATCGTCAAAGGTTTCTGATATCGAATGAAAAAATATCACCGAATATCGTGATCTCAAATGTCGCATTTCCTGTAAGAGACTTCTCAGAATCCAATCATTGTCCGTTGCTTCACTTTGATTAGTCATTAAGTAATCTAACATGCTGTAAAACCTCTTAAAAGAAAATCTTAGTTTTACGCCTTCGTGTTTATATTTATATGATGTTTTTATTTTTCATGTCTATCATCAAGGTTTGAGAAGAACTGAGAGGGGTAGAAACACTGGTGAATATCTAATCTTCAATCGTTTCTTTATGAAGTTTGAGAAGAACTGAGAGGGGTAGAAACAAAGAAAATCGTTGAATCGTTCTCCAGATATATCTGGTTTGAGAAGAACTCAGATGGGTAGAAACTTTTTAACAGAAG
>JAJRXH010000122.1 GCA_024276395.1 archaeon | reverse complement strand
GATTCGACGTGCGAATTTGTTTCCAGTTCGTACTTTTCTGATGACAGCAATGATGTCAATAAGTGCAATCATTTGACGTGGGATGTTCATTGGCTTTGATTCCAGTCGTCTGATGATGCCAGCAACCGTGTCACCGTGGATGGTTGCCATGCTGGCATGGCCAGTTGCAATGGCTTGTGCCATCGTGTAGGCTTCTTCACCACGGACCTCTCCCACGAAAAGATAGTCTGGTCTTTGACGTAGAGCCGCTCTTAAGAGATCAAACAGAGAAATTTCACCACGTCGGCGGCCATCAGCTTCCATCTCTCCATATCCCTCACGAGCAACTGATTGTATCCAGTTGTCGTGGGCAAAGTTTAATTCTCGCGTGTCTTCGATGGAAACAATCTTCAGGCCGGGTTTGATGAACATGGCCAACGCGTTGAGAAGAGTCGTTTTACCAGCAGCCGTGCCACCACCAATGAGAATGGAACTACGATATTCAATGTTCATCCAGAAATAAGCGGCAAGATCTTCATTAAGCGTCCCATTCTTGATGAGGTCAACAACCGTCATTGGGTCACTTCGGAATTTTCGTATCGTGAACGTTGATCCTCTTTGGGTGACTTCTCGTCCATAAGTTAGTTGTACACGGGACCCATCGGGCAAGGATGCGTCCAACAGAGGTCTTGCTACGGAAATGTGTCTATTTGCCCTCTGTGCGATTTTTATGACAAAACCGTCTAGTTCTTCATCCGTGTCAAATTTCACGTTAGTAGGGATGGATTCATAATCACGATGCCAGATATAAATGGGAATGCCGACACCGTCACAGCTAATTTCTTCGATTCTCGAGTCACGAAGAAGAGGTTCAATGGGTCCAAAGCCAATGAAATCACGTTCAATCTTGTAGAATATCTTTTCAAAAAATACCTTATCAAGAGCTTTATCATCTATCTTCTTGATGCCATAGTCCTTGATGATTTGAATGACCTTATTCTTGATGTATTGTTTTAGTTGATCTTCACCTTTATGATGGAGCACGCTGAATTCGATGTCTAACTCTGCAATTAATAAATCTTTAATTTTTTCTAAGGCTTTCTCTTCTTGTTTGGTAAGGGGAACTTCTTGAACAAGATACGTGATTTCTCCAGTCTTGCTATTTTCCACTATCTGGGCGAAGGCAAACGGCGGGATTAATGGATAAGTTTCCCTTATGATGTTTCCCGTAGGTGCTCCCATTTGTGTCTGAACTGTTTCAGTAACACTCACCATACTCACCGAAATATTTCTTCTATTTGAAGTGTTGATAAGGGGATTTTATAAGTGTTTTTAGCCATATGTTTAGAAATTGAATGCGTGAAAAGGACATTCAAGCAAATGAAACCTGTTAACTCCTCACGTCATGTAACTTTACGAGGATTGCTGTGTTGTTGACGGTGATCGTGACTTGATGAATGGAAAAAATACTATTGAATGCACCAGAGAGAATGATAAACCGTTCATTACTTGGCAAGTTCATTTTCAAGTAGTCATTGAGTTGTTTTTCGTTGCCCGTGATGTTCCCGATTAGGAAATATCCACCGTCATCACTTTTTTTGATGGTTATTACATAAGTGAATCGTTGTGCCAGGCTTGCATCTAGGCTTATTTGTCGCGTGAAACTTCCGATATTCATTGTGGTGGCCATGTCAATCATATATTGAAGTTCATACCGAATATTTTGTAACGTGAGACGTAGCTCGAGAAGACTTGATTCTTCCTGAATGCTGGTACTTAAGTTACTCATTAACGCTGCAGTACTAACGACTAAACCCAGACCTAGCGTGAAAATCACGAGAAAACTAATGTATTGATGAGCCATTGTTATCAGGCTTCCATTTTGGATTTATTCTTTAACTCGATGAGGATGAAAGATCGAAAGACTCTTACTTCTAAAATATCATTCTCCATTAGATCTTTTTAAGCATTCATCCGGTAAGTATCTTTTTTAGGTTTTTAGAGGAACATCTAGATCTTTGTAGGAGGGGTCTCTAGGTTTTTTGACTGGACAATGGACTATTGAGTCACATGGTGCCATCGTAAGGGTTATTGAAGTGTTACTTTATAGAGAATGAAATTGAATTGTAATTCTATTTGATC
>JAJRXH010000121.1 GCA_024276395.1 archaeon | reverse complement strand
TTTTTTCCTATTGGCAAGTAGATGATGCTATAGAGAATGAGGAAAATCATGTACAAGATACTGGTCATTATTAGGATGAATTGGAATGTCGCTTTCGCATGACTATTTTGCATTTCATCATCTTGTCCTTTTGGATCGAAAGTCATATCTTGTTTCTCCAGTGTTTATTTTCATGTTGTCAATTTCATCTAAACTAAAAAAGGAGAAAAATAATCAAAGATCCATCGTGTGACACGGAAAATATCAGGTTCGTTCGATGATCGTGGCAATTCCTTGCCCAAATCCGATGCACAACGTGATGAGTGCATATTTTCCATTAATTCGTTCCAGTTCATGAAGAGCCGTGGTGACTAGGCGAGCGCCCGTGCAGCCTAATGGATGACCAAGTGCTATGGCACCGCCATTTGGATTAATTTTCCTTGGCTCTGGTTTTAGGTCATGAATGAAAGCTAAGGGAACTGGAGCAAATGCTTCATTGACCTCTATCACGTCTATGTCATCAATTGTTAGTTTTGCTTTCTTTAGTGCTCGTTTCGATGCAGGCATTGGAGCCGTGAGCATGATTGTTGGATCTACTGCTGCAAGTGCGGTGATTACTATTCTGGCACGAGGTTTAATGCCTAAATCGTTGGCTTTCTCCTCTGAAGCTAATAATACAGCAGCTGCACCGTCTGAGATTTGTGATGAATTCCCAGCGGTGATCATGCCGTCTTCCTTGAAAGCTGGCCTGAGTTTTGCCATTTTTTCTAGAGACGTATCATATCGGATTCCTTCATCCTCAGTAAATAGCGTGATTTCATCATTTTTCATGATAGGGACTGGAATGATTTCTCTCTTGAAGTAGCCATTTTTCGTGGCATGTGCCGCTTTCTGGTGACTTTCCAGTGAAAATTGATCTAGTTGTTCGCGCGTGAATCCCCATCGTTCAGCGATGAGTTCTGCTGAAATTCCTTGAGGTACGATGTCAAACCTTCTTACCAGTTTTTCAGAAGGTTCTGCTCCATCTGAGAGCATTGGTACCCGTGTCATGCTCTCTACACCACCAGCAATGATGAGGTCATGCATCCCAGACATGATTGCTTGAGCTGCAAAATTTACAGCTTGGAGACCAGATCCGCATTGCCGATTCACGCTTGTTCCAGGCACATCAACTGGAAATCCTGCAATGAGGGCTGCTATTCTTGCAATGTTGAGCCCTTGCTCTCTTATTTGTGTAACACACCCAAGAATCACGTCTTCAACTTCTCGCTGGCTAAATTGGTGTCTTTTCATCATTTCTTGGAGAAGAAATCCCATTAGATCATCAGGACGCCAATCCTTTAAGGCACCATTTCTTTTTCCAATTGGAGTTCTTACTGCATCCAAGATGACTGCATTTCTCATGTTAAATCGACCTCTTTTTCATGTTTTTCATCTAAAAAGTCTTTAATGTAGTTTTTTCGATACATCAATTATGCATTTTATGGATTGTGAATAAATTCGCTTGATCTTTATTAACAGATGGACCATGGAATTGTTTACGGTTTCCTTCTGGTCATCAATGTTCCTTGTTTACTTTATTTACGGTGTTAAATCGTGTCGTGTTATTCTCTAGGGACAAGGGAAGATGAAGGGAAAATGAGAAAAAATGATGGTCTTTGATGAAAATTAGTAATTATCTCTGTTTTTTCATTATTTTAGTATTGTAGCTTCGCCATGGCTAAGTACGACTTCTCCTTTTTGGTTTCTTGTTTCGAAAATAATGAAGATTCTATCATCTGTTTCTTTAACAGTCCATCCTTTCGTGGTTAATACGTCTCCCATGAAAACTGGTCGTGCAAAACGAACCTTGATTCTTTCAAGTTTTCTGGGATCGCCTTTGAGGACGTTGTTTACTATTCCTTGGGCTGCGAAAGCCATCGTGCACAATCCATGTAAAATGATGTCTGGTAATCCAGCGGCTCGTGCGACTTCTGGGTCCAAGTGAATGGGATTATCATCCTTGGCTACCTTGGCGTATCGTACCGACTGATCGGGATTCACTTTTATTTCGTGGACGAATAATTCTTTTTCTTCGGGGATTGATGGATTATCGACGTGAGTTTTTCCCTCTTTCTTGGTCCCTTTTGCCTCTAGTTTTCTAACGAAGAATTTTGCGATCATTTCAAAGACATCTTCTCCAGAAACTTTACCATCAATCTTGACAGTTAGGAGTTCTCCAGTCGATTTTTCTTCAATGTTGGTAATTTCAGCAGTGGTATATACGAGGTCCCAGGGTTTCAAGGGACGGAGGTAGCGCACCTCGTGTTCGGCATGTACCATTCTGAGAAGATCTATGTTAAGTCCTTCGTCTGTCAATACTTTTTCCAAGGTTGGCCTGAGCAAGGTTACGGGAAATAAGGGAGGTACTGCCATTTGTGACTCATCATCTGTTAAGTACAAGGGATTGTTGTCATTGGTAGCTTTAGCATAAGCACGAATGTCGCTGGGTTTGATGTGTTGTGCCTTTCCAGGATACCACTTCCCGATATAATCTCTATTCAGTCCCTCGTGCGTGATTACCTTCTTTTCAGGAGTTTTTTCCTCCGTTGTTCTCTTACCAAGTATTTTTGGTAATTCTTGGAGGTCGAACATTTGGCCAAATTTTATGATGATGGGCATCTTGTCGACCTTGATCTTGCCACTCATAATGGCCTTGGCGGGATCGAGTTCTCCCTTGAAGAGCTTCTTGATGGTTTCTGCATCAGTGGTGATGGTTCCTACTGGTTTTTGTCCTTTTTCTGGATTGATTTCTACTTTTCCGTCTTGAATGTAGATGGCCTGTGGTTGCGCACCTTCAATCTCGAATTGGATGAGGCCTGAAAAACCTCTGGATTTGTCAGGCAAGAATACTTCTTTGAGGGTCTGAAACATCTCATTTATGGTCAATTCTCGTGGTTCCGTTC
>JAJRXH010000120.1 GCA_024276395.1 archaeon | reverse complement strand
CCGGCGGTCCAGCGCGGCTACCACGTGCCCAAAAAGGTCCAGGAAATTCCGATGCCCGACTGACCCGGTTGCTTTGCGCCTCGGGGCATGGCAGTTTCGGCGTGCTTCCAATCAAAAATAACAAATTAAAACCAATAGCATTCTTATTTTTCACAGGGAATGCATTACAAAGAAAAACACAACACATCATCTATTGGCCATCCCCGTTGGATGATTTCTTCAGTTATTTGATCCTTGTTAGCATTATTCTAATCATATCACTATTGTTTTTTAGAATGGCACTGACAAAACTATCTCTACTTGACGATGATGATCAAGTAGAAGCATTAAGGGCATATCTCAAAGGTCAATGGAATTCAAAGAATGAAACACAAATTACAGCACGTTCCATGAGAAATAATTCGATTTACAGCTTGATTGGAACAACATTTTATGGTTTAGGCTTTCTCTTTTTTATGTCTACCACGTTTCAAGGATTAATTGGCAATTCTACAACGAATGATTTAGTCTTGCTAGTTTTAGGTCTTGGAGGCGGATCAATTCTTTCCATTCTTGTAGGAATAACTGGGATTCTTACTGGAATGGGTGGTAGACTAGGAAACACTGGATTTATCTTGTATTTTTTCCTACTAACGATTTTCGTGGTGTTCATTGAACTAATAATTGTTGGGAATATGACGTTCGGAAGTTTACCGTTAGCAATGGCTGCTTTTGGTGTAGTTGGTGGTGGAGTAGGATTCCTAGTTGGGATGATCATTCTAGATAAAAAATTTTTGCCATCTCAAACTACTTGATATCAAAATAGTCGCTGCTGTGCCTAACAAGACAAAAGACAAGGAGGAAATCACCATCAACCATAAAAAAATGCCACTAAACTCGAGGAAAAAAATTAGCAAGCGCTTGTCTTATTACTTGAGACATAATCCAAAGAAAATTGGAATGACCTTAGATGACGAAGGATTTTCCTCCATCACGATCAATGAACTTGCAATGAGAATGAAGATACCCGTAGATACCATCATTGAGATTGTTGAAACAGACCCAAAAGGACGATTTTCGATAAAAGATAACAGAATACGAGCAAATTTCGGTCATTCGCATCCAGTAGGAAGAACTATCTGGGAGAAAAAACCTCCCACATCACGACAAGAATTGCCACCGCTATTGTACCATGGTACCAGATATCGATTCTGGAGACGCATTAGAGAAGAAGGACTAAAGTCACGTTCTCGTCAGTTTGTTCACCTATCCACAACCATTGAATGGGCTTATCTGGTTGGGAAGAGATTGGTGCAAAATCCGATTATCTTAGCCATAGATGTAGAAAAAGCACTACAAAGTGGAGCAACGTTTTGGATCGCTAGTAAATCAACAGTATTAGCAACATCCATCTCACCAGAGTGTTTGAAATTGATTGATGATGAGTCACGGCGAAAGAAAGCTAGTTACGATTGATTTTAATTGATGTAGCAAGCGAATGTTCTTAAGATAACATCAAGGAAGTCTTATTAGAAGTGACGGATTAGCATCTCGGAAATAACAATGATATCAGAACATCCATTATTATCTGGAAGAACATGCATCGAATCTTGTGATGCATCGTGCTGCTACAACACGGAAATGCTGCTCACTCCAAGTGATCTCTTAAGAATTTCAAAAAAAACTGGACTAAAAATTAATGATTTTTCATTTATCAACCAAGATGGAATGTATCAACTAAAAAATATCGATGGCCACTGTGTGTTCTTAGATCACACCACGAAAAAATGCTCCATTCAGGAATTCAAACCATCAGGATGTAGAGTTTATCCCATCATCTTTGATCTAGATCAAGGGATGTGCGTCATCGATAAATTTTGTCCCCAGCACCACAAAATATCACCAGAAACCTTGGTTAAATACTGCCCACACACAAAGAAAATCATAGAAGAATTATTCAAATACCCTTGAAGAATCGCTAGACATCATTTCAACTCGTGAGGGGAAACAATGGGATCAGGAACGGAACCTGTAAAAGCTTGCTTGGATCAAGAAGGAAATATCAAGATTCAAGACGCACGTGCCCAAAAAATTT
>JAJRXH010000119.1 GCA_024276395.1 archaeon | reverse complement strand
GGACGACTCGATGCTGGAACACCTGGAGGCGGTGGAGACACTGGCGATGCCGGTGGACGACTCGATGCTGGAACACCTGGAGGCGGTGGAGACACTGGCGATGCCGGTGGACGACTCGATGCTGGAACACCTGGAGGCGGTGGAGACACTGGCGATGCCGGAACCTGAGCAGGCGTTGTTGTTAACTGCATCTCCTGCATTTGTTGTAAACGTGCACTAGCTGTGGATGTACCTAGACGTTGCTCAAAGATGCTCGTCAATTCATCTTCACCCCCAACTACTCTACCAGTTCGGGGTGCTGCTGCAGTCACTGTCAACTTACTTACAATACCAGTCAAAATGTTGATCCCTGTATCCAATGAATGAATTCTTTTCTGAATTTTCTCGTTAAGAAGTGTTAACAATGCCTGCAAGGAGTCTTCTGACGGAAGTTGTTGTAACGCCGTCAATTGACTATCATACATTGTCTTTGCCAGTTTAAACAAGGAAATTTGTTGTTGCAGCGGCAATCTCGTTGTGCGAGCTGTCACCACTAGAAGTTGAGCGATATCTTCAATCATTGGTGATGAATCTGTTTCAAATGGAAGGACAGGTTCTTCATAATAAATTACAGCATGCAGCAGAACGAATCCAAAAACAAAAAAGATGACAGCCAAAAGGACTAATGACATTGCCTGAGCAATATCCGCTGGTGTTGGATTTGTAGCTAGAGAACGAAGATACCATACTCCTGCAAATGTTCCTAGTGATAAGACCAAGCTAAAGATCCAAAGATAACGAAGCTTGTACAAATATTCATATTTTTTCACGTTCATCTCCGCTGTAAATAGCAATATTCCAGTGGTAAAGAGTGCTACACCGACAACATTCACGATAAATATTACTTCTGTAGCTTGCTGCAGCGGATTAAAGCCAAGATAGGCTTGAACATTCGGGATGACCTTAAAACTAAGGGCAATTCCACTGAATGCCAAGGATAATCCAAAAAGCACCAGTAGAGACCAAAGAAGTGAAGCTTTCCTGATGAGATACTTAGCAACATGACCAGAAACAGCAATGCTAATCATCAAAAACCAAAAAAATGACACAAATCCGAAGGAAAGATAGCTCTGCCATTCAACACCAAACAAATTGGGATAAGCATCCTTCATCAATTCGACTAGGTATTTGGCTTCAGCAATGACACCCAATGACACTAATGACATTCCAGCACCCATACCCAATAGGGAAATGAGTTGGATCCATTCTGAATAACGATTATATTTCAGTGTCACGCCACCGAAAAATAACAGCGTGCTGATACCCAAAATTACCGCTGAAATAGCTAGGATTATACCCCAATCTACTCCATAAACAGTTCTTTTAGGAGGTTCAAGGAGCGCCGCATTGCCCAATGCACTTACAATTACACCCATCCACCCACCTAGCATTCCAATTATCCACAGAAAACGCATCTTGTACAAGAATTGATGCGCATCCCTAGTTAATGAAGAATTGAGCATCCCTAAGCCAAGCACCGTGAAGCCCATAGCCAGCAGGAAAACGTGATACCACTCTAATGGAGCCACGTTAACCATACTAGGCTGAATGGCCATAACTGTACTTCCTATCAACGCAATGGACCCAATCACGGCCAAAAAGATCCATATCCATTTATACTTCCAAAGAGTCTCCTGCAATGACACCACCACGGGTCTTTTAACTCGTTTTTTCTAATCAATTTATTCATAATAAACATTCTTTCCTTCAATTTAAAAAGCTATCTTGCTTCTATTTAAAAACTTCTAAAGAAGCGTACATCTTGGAAGCCGCTGGTCTTAAGCCTGTCGAGAGATCACCGTGATTTCAATGAACACAGGTGGGTTACGGCGGCTTCCTCTTAACTAATATATCGTGATTAAAAACAAAATGGAGCGATCCAAGAAGTGATCAGACAGAAAATTTCCGTATTGATACCAGATACCACGTTGGAAGAGACTCGAGAACACTTGAAACAAGCACAAAAGGTCTACCAGATTGCACGAGCTCTAACAATCTTTCGAGTAGATACCGTCTACATTTATCGAGGAATAGCAGCAGATAAAAGAATGCAACGCTGGCAAAGACGCATTTTAACCTCTATTTTGGAATATCTTGAGACACCCCAATACTTACGCAAGATACTGATAGAAAAAATGCCAGAATTAAGATCCGTTGGGACGTTATCACCACTAGCTGCTGATCATCATCCCTTAAGAGAGAAGCCTAGGGTAGGAACTCTTCGTGAAGGTGCTTTATATCTAAGAAACAGCGAATTTCTCGTCGAAATGGGATATGACAGACCTTTAAGAGTAATAAATGTGAAACCTTCCCTGAACATTAAGAACAGAGCAATTAGAGTAACTGCTCGAGTCGAGAAAGACAAAGAAAACGATGTATTGGTAGCAAGAATTCTTACCAAGGAAGAAATCGAGAAAAAGTATTCTTGGTACTATACCGGCTATCGAGTAAAAGTTAAGGATACCACGCTAGGTCAAATACTCAGAGGCATTAACGGATTCAAAATAGCTACATCACGAACTTGCGAACTGATAAACCCTCCAAAAATCGTAAATAGATGGAAAGAGAGAGGAGATGATCTCATCGTCGCATTCGGAAGTCCAAAACGAGGAATACCAGAAATCCTCAAACAAGAAGGTCTAAAAATACGCGACGTGTTTGATGCGTGTGTTGGGCTAGTTCGGAACGCTGCGGTGAGAACCGTACGACTTGAAGAAGCAATGTTCATGTTCTTCTCACAAATCAATCCACATCTCTAAAAGAAGCAAAAGAAAAATAAAAATTAATTGAGGAAATTCGATCTCTTCGTGTCCTAATCTAATATTTTTTGGGGACGATGTCGTTCTATCATTCTTTCTTTTTTTTCCTGAATTTGTCTTTCTAACCGATCAATTGCCTCGTTAAAGGCATTGTCCGCGCCAAATGCCGTATATTCAGAATTAAACACGTGTCCTTCTGCACTATTCAGTCGAATCATACAAGTCCAAGAAAACATGCCGCCAGATGATTGATGCGGATTCATCTTGAAACGGACAAACATTTCAGCTTCAGACCCTAAAAATCGCTGAAACTTCTCCATTACTCGGAGAGCAGCGTCAGCAGATATTTCCTTGATGTCATCATCAGGATGTCCAGTTACCCAAACACGGTAAGCCTCAGATACCGCTAAATCAAGAAGAAACTTAATGATATCACGACTTGTTACCATTCGATAGCGATCTGGACCTTCTTTCTCATTTAAATCGACAAGTACAGCGTGACGATCCTCATCTCTCATTATCTTAATGACTTGATGAAGAGATGATAAAGCTTCAACAATCCGAGGTTCAGAAACAATTCCAGAGACTGTAACTCTCTTCCACCCTGGATCGCCTGCCGTGATATCTCCTTCTCTCTCACGACGACGATTCAATGCCTTGCACAAATCACGTGTCGTGACTTGTCCAATTATTTCTGTTTTTTCTCCATTAAATACTGGTAAATGACTAAAGGGGCTTTTTCTCACGATAGAAAAAGCTTTAGCAATCTCATCACTTTCTCGAAGATAAACCAAAGTTTGACCCTCTGTCAGATCACCTATGCGAGTTTTTTTCGTGATCACCTCATCATCCAAATAAGCAATGACATCTAAGTCATAAATAACCCCTTTAGGTCTATCATTCCCGTCAATGACTGGTAAAAATCTTGAATCAGCGGAAAAAAGTTTCCGGGCAAAATCTTCTGGAATGAATTCATCTTTTTCAGTAACAGAAGCAACATTATATGAGACCTCACTAACAGGCACGTTCAAGGTTCTCAGACTACCTTCAAGTGCATCATTCGGACGAATCACTCCATGGTAGCGACCAGTACTGTTTACCACGATGATGCCCTGCGCACCATCTTCAAACAGTTGAAGCGCTTTTTTGACGGGTTCATCATGTTGCAACGCTGGAAACTCTGGTTTTAATATATCTTCTAATCTGACCTCGGCCATCTTTCCATACCTCCATTGATAACGTACATCGTGATTGCATTTAAATGATTGTCTAGCGAGCAAAACAAGTGCTTACCAGCTAGAGGGGGGAGGTAATTCGATTTTCTCGCGACAAATTGGACAGGTGCCCTTAATTTTCAGCCATTCAGCTAAGTGGCCATAATGTGCTGGAGAATTACAGGTGCTACATCTTACTAATTCAGTTCGATCTTCTATAATAATTTGACAAACCGAACAACGTATATCTTCTTCCAACACCTCTTGTAAGTCACCATATCTTGCTGCTAATGACTTATCTTCTTCTGGTTCAGCCTTGATGACCCGTGATGCAATTGCAGTAGGGCTAGTTTCTGACTCTTGGATGGCTAACTGATCCTCCCTGGAAGGAGCGTCACCAGAATCTTGTGTTGAACTTCCAACAATGACATCTTGCTGCTGCGCCAGTGCTATGAAAGCATTTCGAGCTCGTGTGGTTTTAGCCTTCGTGGCAGCCAAGCGATAATAATATGATGATTCAGTGGGGTAATCGCCCTCATGTGCCAGTGCTATCTCTGCAAGAACAGTAGCTGGAAGAGCGTTCCGATCACAATTATCTAGTAATTCACGAAACAACTGTCGCGCACGTTCCTTATCACCTTGTCTCAACATCTCTCTTCCAGCATCTATCAAGCGAAATATCATCCCTAGCTGGTCAATTCGATTCTCAATCTCTTGGAGTTGATTGCGATCAAGATCGTCACGTTCCAAAAGCAGCGCTTGGACTCGTTGCCATTTAGTCAATAACGTAGAAAAATGGATGCGTGCCTTCGTGAGGTCACCACTCTTAAAATTTTTCTCAGCAAGTTCAAGTTGTTCAAGAATGCCCACCAGTGGATGCTCTTCAAGAATCCGTGACACTTCTTGAAGCCGATAAAAATCACCTTGTTGCTCAAATTGTCTATGAGCCTCATTAAGTAACAGGTTTACTCCGTCTTGGTCACCAACCCCTTGCAGCAATTCAATGGCATCTCTAACTTTTCCCATGTTCATCAAGTGCTGAGCATACTTTCTTGCAGTTCTTATTTTATCCACATAAATGTGAGGACGTTCTTCAATGATTCGCACCACTAAAGGAAGATACTGCCGTGATTTTGAGTCAGATAAAAGGATTTCAATAGCACGATCTGGCATATTTAATAACAAGTAACCGTTTACTGCCTGTAAGGTTTCACCATTTTTTTGTGCTTCTGAGATGACATCAAGCATTACCGAATGGACTCGCTCCCTATCCACGTGCTGCAAGAAGGTCTGATACAATAAAGCTTGAGTCCCGGGAGGAGCACGCAAAATCAACGATGCCGCTTCCTTCAAGGAAACCCTAAGACATTCCATTAATGCATCAAAATATCTTCCTGATTGTTCTAAAGCACGAACTTTAGTTAGAATTTTGAGGCGTTCATTTTTCCGGTATCTTTTAACACCGAAATATAAAAGCAATACCCCTACAACGGCTAAGGGGAGATACTCATTCACGTTGACCATTGTTGCGGCTCCTACGTTGAAAGTCTTCAAATAACAGTATCTGCCTAAAGACTTTTAACAATTATCTTTCCGTTCCTCAATCCATCATCAGCATTACTCCCATCGTCAAAATTTAGGTGTAAATGACAGAATAAAACGAATGAATCCCCAATAGCTAGTTCATTAAAAAATGGCCGAATTCACTTGCTTGAAATTTACAGAAGGAGATTTATTGAAGACCATTCAATGGGCGTTTAAAAGGGCTTGTTTAAAGAGAATTACCCAATAGCTACGCTCCGTAATGCCTAGGTAGTGCGAAAGATCCAGTAATACTTCAATAACACGCTATGTTTTTAATTCCCCCGATGAGGAGTTTATTTGCTAGAAACCTTTTTCAAGTCCACACTTATAAAAGGTAACATTTCCATCACATGAAGGTGGGTGCCGTGGTATCGTCAATATCTCCATATTGGACTGATTTGTTTGAAAAATTAAAAATCGAAAAATCTTCAACCGAAAGTGTGGAGCTTCTTGAGGAGGCTCCGATGGAATTCATCTGTAGTTGCGACCAACTAAAGGGGAAAAATACCGTGCATTATGATCCAACCACTAACGAATATGTTGTGCGAGGTGCCTGTGATTTAGGCAGACCTTGCTGTGCAATTGCAGTAGACAAGCATCGTCTCAAGCAACGAGGTCTATACATGTTAAGAGTCGCAAGTGTCATTCATCCGCAATCTGAAGGTGCAACAATGATGAATGACAAAAAAGAACAAAAAAATAACGCTTTAACACAATTAGAACAATTCCTGATGTGATTGATTGGGATTGGTACATATAATAAATGAAAAAAGAAAAATGACAAAAAATCTCAAATTTTCTTTTTTCTCAATTAGCCTAAATTATCCAGCGATCCATTAACCCTTGAAAAAAAGAATTAAAAAAATTGAATTTGATTTCAATTTTTAATTTCCGCCTAACGAAATGAGACTTGGCATCTGAGAAACTAGGAAGCCCATTTTTTCCATTCTCTTGGTATAAGCATCTTTTGCGTCATAATTCCCATGAACTGTATAGATTTTCCTTGGCGAAGCGTACAAGGCGTACTCTTCTAGACCTTTGGGCGAAATATGTCCACTAAAGGAAAAGTGTTCTCTCTGCAAGGAAAGATGCAAGGACTCTAAGGTCTCATTCCATGTAAGAACCTCAACAGTCTTTTTCCCATTAATTACATCGTAACCTACCGTACCAGGTACCTGGTATCCAACAGTAGCGAGGAGGTTCTTCCGATCTTGTCCCAAGTACTTCAAGTAAGAGATAATGGGGCCTCCTTCCATCATACCACTGGTTGTCAAGATGATTGCAGGATCTTCTGACCGTGCGATTTCTTTGCGTAAACTTCCGCGACGACGACCTCGTTCAGCAGCAAGTTCTGGAATAAGGTGCACCCTATGATGATCCCAGGGTGTCTTGAGTCCCTGATCTTTAAGCCAATA
This sequence comes from archaeon, assembly GCA_024276395.1. Classification (GTDB taxonomy): domain Archaea; phylum Asgardarchaeota; class Heimdallarchaeia; order Hodarchaeales; family S146-22; genus JAJRXH01. Next base: position 301 of record JAJRXH010000119.1, on the reverse strand, counting down.
TAACATTCTTGGTGAAATCCATTCCCGATTCATATATTTTTCATAAACAATATTCATTTGATTGATCATCCCATCGACATAGATGGGAACATCTACATCCGAATTCACGTGATTCAAGAGATACCAGATAATTTCTTGCGATCTCCCCATTGAAAATGAGGGAATGATCACTTTTCCTCCAGATTTTAACGATTGTTTTAGATTTTCTCCGAATCTATGGGCAACTTCCTTTCGACTCTCAATCAAACGAGTCCCATTTGTTGTCTCAGTGATGAGCGTGTGAATGTCCTCATCAGGGTCG
>JAJRXH010000118.1 GCA_024276395.1 archaeon | reverse complement strand
ATTCTATCTCTCGGAGATGGGCGTGAATTATGTGTCGTGCGAGCTTGAAAAAACGCTGCATTTCATTATCTTTCAGCGATGCGGTGATACGCTCTTCGAGTTCGTTTAATTCTTGTTGTAATGGATGTTTCTTGAGAATCTGTTCTACTTTCTGCTTTTCTCGGAGTAAATTTCTTTTTTCTTCCTCTAATTTTTTAATTTCAGAATCGTGGTAACGAATTGTTCCTTCGGTGGCTTTAAATTCATTTTCCACGTTCTCAAGTTGGGAATTAATTTTCAGCAACGGTTTCAAGAAATTCTGAAGAGGACTCGTGGGAGAAATGACAAGTTGTTTCCACGTGGTTAGCAGTGTTCTCGTTAGGGTAAGGGTGTCATCATCCTTATCTCGTGTTTCCTTGAACGTTTTCTTCAGATCATTGAGAATTTTGTCATCTTTCTTGTACTTGATTTTAGTCTTCATAGTGTTTTTTAACACTCTCTCAAGAAGTTTTTCGTTGATCACCGGTATTTTTATTTTCCATGATCCTCCCCGTCCCCGTCTGGTACGTTTCTTGACTTCCTTGATTTTTTGATACTTGGCGGCGAGATTAGGGAGGATTTCATCGCGGGTGACGGTGCCAATGAGATAAATGCGAACGGTCGATTCAGGCAGGCTGGCTTGAAGTAGAGGAGAAGATGCTGCTGAATCACGCTCATCCGAAGGTGTGAGTAATTTTACGGCTTTTTCAGAAGCTTCTATCATTTGAAGACTTTCTCGTGAGAGAATGATCTTATCTTTTCTTGTTTCGACTTGTAAGTCTTGGCACCATTCTTGGAGTAATTTTTGTAGTAATTTTCGATTATAATCTTCTGGGGTTTGTGCGCTCACGATTGGTCACGTTCGTTTCTGATGTAGCATGTCGTCTCGTTCGTGCTCATTCGAGCAATGATCAGCGAGACATCATCTAATTACAGCATTAACCGATTCATTTAAAATAATATTTTTCTGGTTGACTCATGAGTTAAACGTGGAGGTATGATACCATGGGGTCTTTTCTCTCATACTTACGTGCTATCTTCGTGCTCGACGCAGATGCCATCCTCGAACTGAGAAATGATCGTAGAATGTCCCTTCCTAGCGTGATCCTTTTTATCACGAGCGTGATCATTCATGCCGTGGTTGTTGCTTTTACCAATTCCTTGGATTATTACCTGCCCCATTCATTACTAGATCCGAGGTTTTCGTCATTTGATTTTAGTTATCCATCTTCGTTTTCGCTCGAATTGTTTTGGGCAGCGTTGTCTTTTGATGTTGTTTTAGTTTTCATCTTGTTAATTACGGGTGCGTTTCTCATATCCGTGCTCGGTAACACGCCCTTTCTCAAGGGTTTGAATGAACTACTCAATGTACTTGGCTTTGTCATGCTGTTGATCATCACAGGATCGATGTTAATGGTTGTAACTTTTTTTCTAGGTTATAATCCCCCCATCTTGGCACGGGTCTTTCAAATCTTGATGGTCGTGATGGTCATCGTTTACCTTCAAGCTCTAATGCTCACGATAGACACATCAATTCCACCGTGGAAAATTCTCTCCGTGTTATGGATTTTGGTCGTCATCGTGATCATTATCTTTGGAATTCAAATCAGATGAGACAAGTGAAAGGATTTGGGAAAGAAAAAGAAGAGTAAGCGTGATGAAATCATTAGTTATGCCATTCACGTGGATGATCCACTGACTTATCTCGTGTATTATCGTGATTATGACCAAATAGAGCAATGTTCCTTGGAAGATTTTCTCTCAATGGAAATCGTGCCACGTCATAGGATAACGTTAATAAAGAAGGGAAACCGAGTACTGTATGTAAAACATGGTCATTGTTCGGTTTGTGGAAAAAAACTAGAAACATCTGATTGCAAGCACGGGTCTTGATGCAAGGACAAGAATGAACCGCGCCGAATGACTGGTATTTTCGGAAATTGGAT
>JAJRXH010000117.1 GCA_024276395.1 archaeon | reverse complement strand
GCCCTCATTCTCAAAGTCCGTTATTTCTCGAAATGATGCGACAAAAAACGTATTGAGGAGCATTATTGTCGCCGTGTTCGGAATCCGTCCCGACAAAAAACAGCAAGGCAGCCTCCTCGTTTCACGATCCCTCGTCATGTCTCCTCACGTGGACCATCATTGGTGAAAAATCGGACGTGATTCTCAAATAACGGAGTTTGAAAAACAGGGGTTATTGAGCCATAATGACTTTGAGAGAACGCAAGTCGATTAAAACTCTCGGATAAGATCATAACTGGTTATAACTCAGATTTAGGAGAGTTATTCAGTTCTCCCCGTCATTTAAAAGATGATTTTATAAACCTATTCTTCCTTTAAATACTCCAAGGTGAAGTGAATAACTCCCAGATTTAGCGTCAGCTGACAAGATCGACATCTCACTTCACACCTTTAGAGTAACTACGAAAGATCTCACGTACCACTCCCTTGATTAGATATCATTGGAGCAGGAAGTTGAAAAGAAAAAACCTTGAAAGAAAGATGACGGAAACGTTTAATCGTCCATAAAAATACTCCCATAACTCCTAAATCTTCGTCTCTTCATCCCAACATCAGCATGGAGCTCCCTGAACCAACATGTAGCAATATCCATTCTCGTGACCAGATTTCAGTACGTATTACCCAAATTGGGGAGAATTTTAACGATTTTTTCACCAACATCAACGAGAAGAATGTTTCTCCACATTCGGTCTCATTACTTGAATAAAATGGATCTTAAGTTGATTAGACGCCAATTCAATATTACCAATTCAATCTTCTTCTATCTGTTGATTTAAACAAAAGACGTCTTGCTGAAACTCCTCCATAAGATCAAGATTAAAATCAACATCCTTAAAAAATACTGACCGTGAAGAAAAGGGAACAAGGAAAGATCCTCATCATCAACCATCATTTTTTACAACGTAAACCTCTTACCAGGAATTATTTTAGCAAGATCTGAAAGAACAGCCATCAAAAATCCCATAATTGCCAAAACCGTCTCTTCTTGATCCACCTTCCCTACTGACGATATTTCCTTGCCAACTTTTTCTTGATAAAACATCAACAAATCATTCAACACTATTTCTCGGAATCCTTTATCATCACTACCCTCACCGCCGTAGTAACTGATCACTCCAGTGAGATGGTCCTTAATCCTATCACGAAGCTCGTCATTGATCACGGGAAGCGAGTCACTTTTCTCTTGATTACAGTTGGAACAAGCTGGATACAAGTTCCAAAAAGCATTCACTGGGTATCGTGCCCATGGAATGAAATGGTCCAGCACAAATTTACTTGGAGTTAAATCAACTTGACAGTATAGACACCTTGAAAAATTTAATTTCGAATATAAGGCCTTGTATTTCTTGATTATTTTTGAATCTCTTTCTGGCTGTTTTTTCCAAAAATCCAAGACTGTTAACAATCGTGTATCACTTGCACCGAACCGTGTCACGCATTCTTCAGCCCAGCGCTTGATGACGGCATCTTTCAGCCAAAACCGGTAGGTCGACAACTCGGCATAATCGTTATGACTTAACACGATATAGCTTTTTTCACGTGTTAATAACTTGTTCCAATTAAGAGGCCGAAGTTTTGTCAATTCTCTAGATGGCATACTTGCTTTTTTCAAGTGCATTTCAAAATCTGCCGTCATTGGCACCCCTCTTGTCAAAAGTGAAAAAAAAGATATTCTTTCACCCTTGACGTTCTGAACGTATCTCAAAGGCTGATCAACAATGAGATTACGGGTCTCCCTCAATAATCGTTCCATTGCAGCATCTAAAGTAGGATTAGTCCTGATCATTGACCATAACTTGTTAGCATTTTCTGGTATTCTAGGATCAAAATCAAGGCCGTGCACGCTGGTAAAAAAATGTTCAAAATAGCCCTCCAACGCAATCCTGTTCCGACCAGTACGTTGAGGTCCTTGAGGGATCTTCAACAAAATTAGAGGATGATAATACCCAATGAATTGTAACACCACGTACCACAAGGGAATGAAATGCCAATAATTTTTGGGGATTTGGGCTGGATGTTCAATCAAATAATCAATGATTGCAGAAATCAAGGCAAACTTGTAAGTAGAATCACGACTACCATGTTCAAGAATGGATTCTAATGATCTCATGGCGCTCATTTCAATAGCCACCTAAATCTTCAACTTAAACAAGAAATCCGTTGTTAGAGCCCTTCACGAGGTTCTAAGAGAGTCATTATGAGGTCATTTTAAATAAGTTTTGTATTCAAATGTTGAGTTTATGAATCAGGAAATCAAGAAAGAAGTATGATGCAATTGGCCCATCCAGTAATTTAAATGTTCAAGAGAACAGAAGAGAAAAGTAAAAATGGATTGAACCACCATGAAACGATCAACATACTACAGTTCATGGTTTCTTACCAAGCCAGCTCCTTCAGTAAAATACCTCCTTACTAGGCTAATTTCTAAGAAAGAGACACCACGGGTGGTCATTGACCTAGGTTGTGGAAATTTGCGCAATATCATCCCATTTTTAAAATATTTTCCATCAACAAAAGTGATTGGCGTTGACAAAATCAACATTTTCAACAAGAAATGGCCATTACGAGCATCTTTCGTCTCAATCGTG
>JAJRXH010000116.1 GCA_024276395.1 archaeon | reverse complement strand
TTTTGGCAGCTTGATGAGTGGTGTTTACATCCCACTACAGTTATTTCCGAAAAGCATCCAAATTTTATCCATGTTCATCCCACAGACGACTTATTACATTCTCTTTAGACAATTATTTCTTTCCTCGAATGCCATGTTAACTGATGTTTCCATTGATCCATTCTTGCTAATTTTCTTTCTCATCTTCCAAACGGTCATGTGGTTCTTTTTAGGAAAAAAATGCCTGAAACAGTCAATTAAGTCCGCAAAGAAACGAGGTGACTTGGTATTATGGGCCTAACACTTCGTCTTCAGGGAATAAACATGCATTATTCATCTTCAGCTCATCGGAGCACGGAAGCTGCTTCAGAATACATGTGGATAGATACCGTGCTCCACCTCATCAAGAAGGTATTTCGATTTAAGCAAGCAGATGAAACTCAAAAAGGGAGACATGTACTAAAAGATATCAACATTGTTTTTGAATCAGGTAGAATATATGGAATCCTAGGTCCTAACGGCTCTGGAAAAACGACGTTGATGAAGATCATTGCTGATTTATTCATCCCTTCAAGTGGATCGGTTCAGATAATTGATGACTCGGGAAGGCTGCTTGATAAATCTGAGAAATTCATTTGTTTTATTGGTGCTGAGGATTGGTTATATTTTGAGCCCCACCTGACTTGTGAGGAAAATCTCATCTATATTGGAAAGCTCAACGGGTTATCAGAAAAAGAGATCAAAAAGACACTTGAAGAAGCGGCAGATCTCTTGGATGCTAAGATGTTGTTAAAAATGCATCCGCATCAAATATCTGCTGGTGAACGACAAAAAATCTCACTTTTGAGAGGCCTGCTTTTAGAATCATCCGTGTATCTCCTTGATGAACCGTGTGACAATCTAGATATCCTTTCTAGGGAAAAGTTTCTTAATTTTCTGAAGAGTGCTTTAAAAAATCGTGATGTGATCGTGATTTATGCGAGTCACTCTTTTGAAGAATTAGAAGAGATTTGTGATGAATTCTTATTTTTGTTTGATGGAAAGGTTGTTTTCAAAGGAAAAAAAGAGTTATTTATCCAAAAAATTGCAAAAAACAAGGAAAAAATGAGATTATTCTCTAAAATTCCACTCTCCGATGATGAAATAGAGCATTTAAGTTACGAATTCTCGATAGAAATCAAGATGAGAAAAATTACTGGAGGATTTTATTATGACCTCAAGGGGAATCAGCTGATGCGAATTCTCGAAGATGTAAAGCATTATTTTATTTCTAAGAACAAGGGCTTGATGGAATTCGAATTGGAAGAGGTTAACTTGCACGATATAGCTGATGAGATTTTAGCAAGGAGGATGTGGCAGAACAATGAGAGCGATGGAATTTGAACTAAGAAAAAAAGAAGCCTCATTCTTGGAATTAATTAAGATACAACTGTCTATTTCTTTCAAGACAGAGTTTGCATTCAAGATTAACTTACTGTTGACTTTAGTATATTTTTTTACCGAATTCATCATTATAATTGGAATAGGTTTGTTCATAGATCACGTGAGTGGCTCTGACCTTAGGGAGACTACGAAATTTTTAATTTTAGGTGTATTGTTGAAAGATGGATACAATATCGTTATTTCTACATTTTATGAAGCAATTCGCAATGGGTATTGGTCATCTCAAGTAGATTTTTTTAATTTGTTTCCTAACGGTAGGTTGGCATATTTGCTTGGGTACGTAATAGAAAAAATTATCTTTCATCTCTTTAAATTGTTCTTGATGGTGGTGTTGTCATTCTTGCTAGGAATCTTCCCACGAATTGAAAATCTTCATCTCTGCATTCTAAGTCTTCTATTTTTCATTCCAACTCTCGTGGGACTGGGATTGATTAGTTTTTCTTCATTTAATCTATTAAATGCAAGGATGATGAGTCCAGTCGTGGGGATTTTCGCGTTTTTTGCAACTGTCTTCTCTAATACCATTGTATCCGAATCTACAATTATTTCTATTTTAGGCTCATTGTCTTCCTTGTTCTTCATTACCAATCCTTTTTATCATATCTCTGTCGTCATTAGATTACTAAGTGCTGGGACCACGGAAGTCCATTTATTGTGGCCTCATTATATAATCATTATCGTGTTCAATGTGGGGTTCATGCTATTAGGTATGGTTTCATACAAGATTAGTGTTAAGGATGCGGATGTGAATGGTTCTCTTTCGAGATGGAACTAAGGAACGGTGGTCTAGAGGTTCTAAGAAGAAGTGTTTGGATTGTGATTCATTCCACGCATTCACGCATCGCCAAACAACATCGAATTTTCAGATGTTAAGGACTGAAGAAGCTTGAACCATTTGATTTTGACAGAAAAATCAATCAAGTTGCGAGGTTGTACGGTGACTGGAAGAGAAGAACGAGGTGCAAGCGTGGGAAGGATGAAATCTACGGCTGATGGTGCTGGATCGTTCGGAAATGGTGATCACGTGGAGAAATAATTACATCTTAGGGTTGAAGATGACTACTAGTAAATCAATTTTACGATCGTTCGATCACTACTACATGCGAGCTGACGATCTGATGAACCGGCTTGATGCTATATTCATTGATTCATGCATCGTAAGGAGAAAAAGAATGTTTTGTTCTACTTTCGTAAATGAGAAGAAGCTCGTTGAAACGACACGAAGTAGTGCTTCTCACCATGGCGCGCGACTTCGAATAATTGATAAACACTATTCAGTTAAGATATATTCAGAAACCCGTTTAAATCTGAACCAGAGAATCGTGAAATTACCTAAAAGTAAAATAAGGGACAGTGATGAATGGCTAGAGCACATTTATGGTAAAGAGAAGAATAGTGAGGTAGAAGGACCAACAATAGATCTTGTTGCGGCGGATGAATTGTTAAACGTGCTCATTCATTCATTAGGGTGTAACATCAAGGGTGTGGGTTCTTTATTTGTCGAACTTTCGATATGTTCGAGAGCCTATACTAACGTTTTTGATCTGTATAAATCGGAAAAAAATATGATACTATTAAAAATAAAATA
>JAJRXH010000115.1 GCA_024276395.1 archaeon | reverse complement strand
GTGGTCGTGGTTGTCGTCGTGGTCGTGGTCGTGGTTGTCGTCGTGGTCGTGGTCGTGGTTGTCGTCGTGGTCGCCGGTGGTGATTGTGGGACTGAGATGTTCAAGAAAAAATGTTCTTGGTAGAGGGGACCGCCGTAGGAGGTAAGCATCCATGAGCCTTGGGTCGTGTTCACGTGTTCATTAACGTATACTTGAACAACGATGAGATAGCTTCCATTGGAAGGAGCAGTCCATTGCCAGTTCCAGCTGCCATTATTGTTGACGATGTACATGCTTGGCGGATAGCATGGCATGCTAAGACCAAAGCACGGTGTTGATTCTTCAATCAAGAGCCATTGATTGATAGTCGGGTCACGCCAGAAGATGTGATACTGGGTGGAAAGAGATGTCGTGATGTTCGGATAGGTCGTGTAAGGAAAGTTGAAGATGGCTTGATATTGAAGCGTGTCATTGATGCCGTCATTGTTAGAATCAGTGAAGATCACGTCAGTGGTCCAGTTAACGTTGCATTGAGTGATTTCTCTCGTGCGGAAACCCTCAATGACATCTCTGAATATTAGTGCATCCGTTCTCATGTCCTTGAACTGAACATCTAATTTGAATTTTCCAGTCATTGGAGCGTGCCACGTGATAGTAATGATACCTGGAGATATGAAGGCGTTCGGTGGTAGGGTATCTATCCAACGTGGCATCGTCGGTTCCCAAATGGTTGAATCTACCAAGTAGAATGAATTGCCAATCACGTCATTGCCAACAGTTTGCGTGATTGTTTCCAAGAAGGTCCAAGAATTGATATTGTCATCCCAGTACCAAGCCGTGATTTCGGCTTTCAAGAAAGTGATGTTTGACCAGTAGGTGTCGAGTTGTTCACTGGTCACAGCCATCCCGTATTGGACGGCAATGGTATCCCTTCGGAAAGCCCAGTGGTTATGATAGTCTAGCACCACGCCACTTCCGTCCACGTCTGGGAATTCTACGTGATAAGGGAACCACGAGAGCAGCTTGGTACTGGCAGCGTGGAAGGAATGTGCGTTGACCCAATAGATATTTTGTGCAAAAATGGTGATGGGCTGTCGTGACCATTCTAGTACTTGAACGATGACTCTAAACTTGAAGGTGCCATCAAAAGGTGCTTGCCACGTTCCCATTGCGTACCCATATCCCTGGTTATAATACCCAAATTCGAAGAGGTGGACTGGCATCTTTCCCACGTAGATGAATCGAGAGTTATTTTCTACTTTCCAAATGTAAATGGTCACCATGATGTATGATTCCCACAATCCAGTATTGAGTCTGAGATCGAGCCAGATTTCAATGGTATCATTGAGTGCATCGCCATTGCTATCGAATACCGACACGGTGGGGATGATTTGGTAGTAACCTAATCTTGGATGAACATATCCATTGATTGGTTCTAGAATGATGTGGTCAGCGATGACATTGTTCCATGATGTGTTGTCATGGAAGATCGTTACAGCAGGATTGAAAATCGTATCATTAATGAGTACTTCAACGGTGAAATTTCCAGAGAAGGGAGCTGGCCAGGAGATGGTCAAGTTATAGATCCAACTAGCATTTTCCACGAAGAAAGACTGAAAGCCTGGGAAAGTATTGATGAGAACACTATCATTTGGACCATTAATGGTTTTCACTCCCGTGAGGTAAACATTCACGGTGAAGGGAAGATCCACGAATGAATTTTCGTACCGTGTACCAAAGTAAAAGCCGTAGGTAATGTTGATGGCATCAGCATGGGAGTCATTGCTGGTATCAAAGGGAAGGATTGACTTGAAGGCGGGGATGAGAATAGATGAATCAGTGAGATTCGTGATGATTAGTGAATCTTGGATGATTACTTGGTTAACGGCAAGATCAGTGAAAGTATAATTGAATGAGAAGGTGCCATTTCTCGTGGTTATCCATTGAAAGTCCCAGTAAATGGTAGTGTAATAGGGCGGACTCAAGTATTCTTCAATGAGCTTATCGTGATGCTCCACGAATTCCCAGGCATTCGTGAGCACATTCCACCAGAAAATCTTGATGCTAGCATTAAGTCCTACGAAAGAATCATTGGTCTGAGCAGTGTTAATGGTAAAAGCTAAGACTACTGAATCATCATTGCCATCGTGGTTGAGGTCATGAACTTGTGGGACGACCGAATGTGAAGACACGTTGATGGGATCATGTGTTGGAGATTGTTGAAAGGAGATGTTTTCTACATTCGCCAGGGGTAGTTCGTGTTCTGGATTCTCAGGCATTGAACTGATGATGGTTCCATTACTGATAGAAAAGAGCAAGAATCCAAGAATTAAAGTTGCGCTTAAGATTCCCCACGACCTTGTTAATCGATATTTCTCGGTATTTTTTCTATTTAGTCTGATTTTCTTCATTTTTCACCCCCTCAAGAATGGGATGCATGTTGCTGATGAATGATAAACATTTCTACTGAAGTACTTTGAATTTGATGCTTTTTTTCTTCACGTTTTTGTCCTTTAATCATCTACAATTTATTTAATCCACGTCATTTCTGATATTTCGTGGTCCATAAATGATATTCTGGTCATCATATAAATCATTTCATGAACAATTATTGTCATCTTAGACTTTTTGAACTCTTATTTTTTCGAACAGTCCAACTAAATTCGTTTCTTTTGGCAGCATCATGACACGATCCGCTGGAAAGAACGGTTGCTTGCCTGTTTCTTGAAGGAATTCCTCGATTTTTTATAAGATGTTCAAGCATCATCGGAGAATGATAGTTCTCGTATCAGTGCTGGAGAAAATACGTCTTTTCAGAGCCAAGTTTTCGGAAAAGTCTAATTATCATCTTTTCTTTCAGATATTGTAGTCCAAGCAATTAGCTCGGTATGCCAGAATGATGTGATTTCAAAATTTCAGTAGGTGTAACTAAAATGAAAGAAATGCGTTGAAGATACGCTCTTATCAAGTGAATGTTGCTGATTCTTTATTTTTTCAGGGATGAATGAAATTTTGTGTGTTCACGTAATTGCGGAGAGATACTCTAGAAAAATATTTCAGGAATCAAGTTATATATCAATTGATTAACCTCTCAATTGTTCATTGTCGTGCATTTACTTCCAGGTGATGCCAACGATAAAAAAGATTGAACTTTTTTCAGTGATAACTTTCTTTCAAATCGCATTAGATCGGGAAGAAAGTAGACAAGGACAAAGGTTGGTCACCATCGATGACATTTCTTTCCTTCAATGTCGTGTTGTTTTTTCTTTCAGCTGATGTCTTCCCATTTTAATGTATTTTTCATCCATTCCATATTTGATGTAGAGAAAATATCTCAATTAGTAGTTTTTTTGCTGAATCTCATCTACGTGAAAAGAAAAAGAAGATAAAAGGTGTCCAAATTGAGAGCCAGTAAAAACATTCCAATTTTTAAAATATTTCTTGTTATCGTGCTCGTTTCAATGCTCGGTTTGAGTGGTCTGATGACGATCCCAGTTCAGGCATATGAACCTCAATTAGGAGATCAGTTTGAGTATTCCATTGCGGAGTACCATGAATTTTATCTCGACATCGTACTTTCGCATTACAATATTACCACTGGCCAACTAGTACATGTCACGCACGAGATGCGCTTGATGTTGGATCAAATCTTTGGTCGTGATCAATTCAAGGTGCTCGATCTGTACCGTGACCCTGGAATGGGACCTAACATGGCATTGTTGGATCATGCCGGTATTTTCAACGGTACGCATCAAGAAAATGTCACTCGTGATGAGTACAATCCTTTTACTGGACAATGGGACAACTCGTCGTATGATGACATGTACTTCTCGGATTCCTTTGGCGATCAGTTCCGTTTCAATGAATCGGTACCTTATAATGCCACGCATTTCCCCTTGGGTATTCCAGGGATTCATCTTGGTCAAGGACGAGATGATCTTATGAGATTTCCATTCATGGGCTTTCTTGGACAAATAAACACGACCATTTATTATTTGTGGAGTGAATCATCATACTTGAACACGTTTTACTTAAATAATGGTGCATTTAACTTGACAGTGCTCGAATTCTTCGCCCAAGCTACACTCACTTTCCCCGAACTAGAACTTTACATCATGGGCCCACCTCCACCGCCAAATAATGAGACAATTTCTTCACCTCCGTTAAAAGGGGCACAGGATGAACCAATGCCTCCTCCACCAGATATGAACCTAACAGTGATTGGATATAACGTGACCCTTTACGTTGATCATTACTTCGGTTATGACAATTCTACTGGATTCTTGCTCTATTATGGCAATTATTATGGCATCTACTCGGAAAACTTGTGGATTAATGGTACCATTCAAGTAATGTCGCCCCCATCTGGACCAGGAGGAAATTCATCTTTGAATTCAGCTCAACAGGATTACATTGAGGTGTATGTTGAGGGTAATGGAACCTTCTGGATTAGTGGTGGATTTGATGTTTTACTCGTCAAGCATTCGACTCTTTATGGTGGATATGATTTCACTAACGATGACTTGTTTAGTATCATTTCTCCTAGTGAACCTCATCCGACACCAGGAGAGCAGCAAAACGAAACGGATACCACCTCCGCGACTAACGTGACCACGGATCTTGGTAATGAAACGAACCAGACAGCTGCGCCTCCTCCAAGTTTGGTAACACCCGGATACGAGTTAATTCCTTTCGTTGCTGCCATTAACATTCTCGGGGCAATCTACATCTTGAGAAAAAGAAGACGATAAACACTTTAATCTTCTCCTTTCCCTTCTTTTTTCACGTGCTTCTCCGTGTTTTCTCGTGTCATGAAGAACATTACTAATTTCGGTTTCCAATTCAAAAATCTGATCTTTGGTTTTTTCGTGAACAGCCTCTAATTTAATGAAGGATGGGATGTGGCTTGTATGGTTCTTCTAGTCTCTTGATATCATCGCTGGAAAGTTTGATCTCCAGGGCTTCCACGGCATTTTCCACGTGTGATGCTTTCGTGACTCCAAGAATGGGAGCGGTAATGACCTCTTTTGAGAATAACCAGGCCAATGCTATTTGAGCTGGCTTGACATCTTTTTCTTTGGCGATCTCTATCACACGTTCAACGACATCAAAATCTTCTGGTCTGAAATAACGAGCTCGAAGATACCTGTCTGAGCGAGCTCTGGGAGTATCTGGAGGGGCATCACGAGAGTACTTTCCAGTTAAAAACCCACGAGCGAGTGGTGACCATGGAATGACGGCGATACCTTGATCCTTGCATAAAGGAAGCATTTCTCTTTCTTCTTCCCGATAAACCAAGTTATAATGGTTTTGCATCGTCCTAAATGGCTCCAATCCGAGTTTATCTGCAATCCACAGGCTTTTTGCAAATTGCCATGCCATCATTGAGCTGGCTCCGATATGTAGTACTTTTCCGTCATCGATTAGGCGATTAAGCGTTCGTAGAAGGTCTTCAAGGGGGGTATTGGGATCTAATCGGTGGATTTGATACAGATCGATGTAATCCATGTTGAGTCGCTTCAATGATTCTTCAATGGCTCGTCGGATGTGATATCGAGAGAGGCCACTGGCATTGGGCTTGGCTTTTACCGTGAATCCTTCTAATGGAAAGAAAACCTTAGTGGCGATGACGACATCATCACGATACTCACCAAGAAGTTCTCCAGTGATTTCTTCAGAACGACCAGCTGAGTACACATCAGCAGTGTCAAAAAAATTGATACCGAGATCTAGCGCTTTCTTGATGATTGGCCTCGCTTTATCGATTTCTAGCTGCCATTCTTGCCTATTTCCAAAACTCATCATGCCCAGGCAAATTCTTGAGACCTTGAGACCAGTTTTTCCTAAAATCGTGTACTTCATGTGAATGACTGGTGAAATTGCTATTAAAAAATGTTATGCACGCTTGAGCTAAGACAAGAACTCTGATTACTTAATAAGAAGATGTGATAAATTTGAGAGTCGTGAAATGAGAATTTGTCAGTAAAATGGAAAATGAAAAAGAGAGGCACAAGACGAATGGTTAATGCCTTTGATTTCTCATTGAAAGAAGACAGTTTGCCGAAACATATCCATTTCAAGTGGAGCAACAGTCGTGATACTGAGATTCGGGAACTGCCTCCATCCTCTTGAAGACTCGTGCTAGTTCATTGGAAATGGAAATGGCTTCATCTATTGCGGGATATAAAATGCTCTCTTCCTTGTCATTGTGAGCAGAAAGCACTTCGATGAGTCCTTCTTCGAAAGTTTCCGTCTGAAAATTCCCTTGTGAGATGCTTGCGTGAATCTTATCAAGAAATTCCTTGATTTGTTGGTGTTCGATTCTCATGACTGCTGTTGGTCCAGAGTCACGCATTCCTGTCCGTTCTTCAAATATTGGGAAGAGAATATCTTCTTCCCATGCGATGTGTCTCCTCAATCCAATTCTGAAATTATGAAACAATTGTCGTGCCCTTTCTTTATCTCGTGTTTTTGCGTCCTTGAATTCTTTAAAAATTTGATCTAGTCGATCGTGATCATCTTCCATATATTTCGTGATTGTTTCCATTTTATCAAGTCACCTTCATTCTTTTTTATTGCGACATCATCATCGAGGGGCCTTCATTTTTCATTTTTCATCTTGATTGCATTATTAACTGAATTGACGGTATTCACGTATCTCCACTAATGTTGCCTCGCGACCTTTCATCAGATGCGTTAAATACATTTTCATCTGGCAGATTTAGCAGATTTCATTGTATGATGGATTGCTAATTAATGGACAGTGAGATGCGGCTGGTTCATTCCGGTAGAGATGTTTTGGGAAAATTGACCTTCTGTTAGAACGACAACTTTTTATTGTAATCTTGAAAGAGAAAGTGATGAACTAATGGAGAAATGATAAACTAATGGAGACGTGTTGAAAAATGACGAATTTGCAAAGAACATTCAACATCATCACTTTTTTCACGATTCTTGCCTTCTTGATGGCAGCTGGTTTCTTGATGATCAAGATTCTGAGTCCAGATGCAAGTCAATTTCAGTTACATGCTGCGACTGACCCAAAAGATGTAACATCGATGCTTTCTGATGAGCAAAATGCCATGTACACTGGCGTGAGCATCATGGTTGACACGTTTTTCATTTTATCCTTCACGGTGCTCTTTTATGGATTTTATCTCTACGTGAAGGGACAAGACCTTTTTCTTGCAAGGCTGGCGCTTTCTGTGGGGTTAATGACCGCATTACTAGATGTAATTGAAGATGGATTTATCGTCACTCTGGCAATGGGAATTCCAAGAGGGTATGAACCTGACACACTGCTTTTGGGCATTCTGTGGGGTATTGTTGCCGCCAAGGACATTTTTAGTTACGTGACGACGTTTCTCTTTGCTGTGCTCATGATCTTCGGCTTGAATGATCTTCCAGAGCTTCGTATGAACAAGCTCATCTTTGCCGTTGTTTTGTTTTTCTATGCCATCATTGGGGCTTCGTCCTTTGCATTGCCTTTCATGATTGAAATAAGAAACGTGGGCTTTGTCTTGCAATTTCCCATTGCAGCCTATTTGTTCTATCGAACTCCTGCAGGTAAATTAGAGAAAAAGCTGGGCTGATGGTCGTGAGGATTGCATTGCTTGAAATATTTTCTTCTTTTTTCTTTTGGGTCCATCCCTTCTCACGATGAGATGGAGGTTACCACGTTGTCAAGATCTTACATCGTTTCCCCATTCAAGAGTAGATCTGTTCGCCTCTTTTTCCTCCTTTGGATGTTCTCTTCTCTTGTTCTTAGTCTTGGTCTACTTGCTTTTTCCCTTGAATCTCAAGCATCGGTCAGGTCGTCCTTCCTTGACATTCCTGAATTTCTTGACTTGTCTAGCATTCCTTCATTTTGGGGCAATCTCTCAGAGATTGATGCCACTGTGGACTTGAACGTGACTCAAGCAAGTTCAACGATTTTATCTTCTCCCCACGTGAGTGGCGTGCTATTAAATTATACCACGTTAAGATACGTGAGTCATTTCGTGAATGGACATCCAGTAGAGATCTTTGCACGCTTGTTTCAACCAGTGAATCACGTGGCTAATGTTCACTTTCCGGGAATAGTCATGATTCACGGATTGCGATCAGACAGTACTGCTCTGATTGATAAAGCAATGAAATTGGCTTCATTCAATTATGTAGTATTGACACTTGATTTGCCCGGACATGGTGGGATTTCAACGGGCATTCCACCGTTTTCACCAGAAACTTCATTGAACGTGACACCAACTCCACGAAATTCGCATTTTTATCATGCAGCCGTGAGCGTGTATCGGGCAATTTCAGTTTTAACCACGTTGCCACGAGTTGATGTTACCAAGCTTGGACTTGTTGGCGGTAGTTTTGGTGGAATAATGACATTCATTGTAGCCGCCCTTGACTCAAGGGTGAAAGCTGCCATTCCCGTGTTAGAATCCGGTTATTTTTTGGATGCATTTCGGAAAAAGATGTATTCGGCACGTCTCGTGCCAAGGGGAACGAATTTCGATAGTCCCATTGTTCGCACCTTTTTACAAAGTTTTGATCCACTCATTTATGCCGCCCACATCCGCGTGCCGACTTTCATGATGATTGGGACTCATGACCAAGTTACAACCTTGGATGCTTTCAATCTCACGTACTCCGTCATTCCCTCAGGTGTAGAGAAGAACATCCTCATTTTGCCTCGGGCAAAACACGAAATGTTTGAAGAACTGGATGATAATACCTTGTGGTGGTTTGAGTACGTGTTCAAAGATGCTCCATCACCTCCAAGAATTGATGCGCACTTTTCTGGGAAAAAAATGAAGTTAGATGGTGAAGTTCAGAGCATTAAGGTAGTTTTAACGGGATTGACATCGACTCATCGACTACTACAAGTGCAAGTTGGTTTTAAGGAAGACATTCCAGGTTTTGGATGGAAAGCACGTGATTCTACAAGGTCATTTATCAAGAATAAAGTGAAAAATGGGACTGTTATTGCTGTCATTGACTTCAAGGGATTTTTACTTCCTCTTGGGGAAAATCTTATCGTGGTCGCCCGTTTTTCAAGTGGCGTTGTCGTGAGTTCAGTGCTCTTGAAACCAAGGTTATTTCATTCTCTTACAATCCCTTTCGTGACAATCTTAAATGGCGCCTTATTCTTGGTTTTAACTAGCGTCATTCGAGATTTCCGTCGTGTTCATTCTTCTGGTTATCATGAAAACGGAAAGAAATGGAAGATTTTTCATCACCCACCTAAAATGCGTGTTCTTCTCATTCATTACGGAGTTGGGAGCCTCATCATTGGAAGTTATCTTGCTTGTTACTTCATTTTACCCTTATTTTCATTTACAGGCTCATGGGTGACTTGGACCATATTTGAATTTCTCGATGTGTTCGTTCGGCAAGATTTGATAGTTTATTTTTTGGCATTCATCTTCTTGGGAAGCACCGCGAGTTGGTTGCTCAAGCGTGATGTCCTCGCCGCAGTGGTGATGCTCATTCCGCCATTGATGTTAATGTGGTTGGTCATGAGTGGGAACATTCCAGATGAATTCTCCACGACCAGCACGTGGCTATTAATGGTCTTGTTGGCAATTTCAATGGGGGTGCTTCCCATTCTTGAATTTTTTTCCTATCGGAAATCTTGTCATCTTACTTTCAGATGGAGATGAAGAGAAGATTTCTTTTCCCTTCTCCCTTCTCCTTAAAATTGAGCTTTAGGGATGATCCATTGTTTCATGGAGAGTCATTTCCTTGTCATTGAAGTATTTAAAGGAACAAGTAGGGATTTAAAACCATCTTTTAAATGACAAGGATAACTGAATAACTCTTGTATCCAATACATCGTAGATCTTCCCATTAACTACTGTCCTTGCTTATGAAAGGTAATAAATCTGGTGTATTGATTAAAGAAAGATAAAAAAGAAGAAAGGATATGATGATTTGACAAGTCATACCGATACAAGTTGAAACAAAGTTAGAGAAAGAGGGGAAATTTAAGCCTCCCTGTTGGGTGAAGACACATAAGACGCATCTTTCTTTCACCGATATTAATTTAATCATTTAGTAGTCCATACTACGATCCCTCTTTTGGTGGCATTTTAGTAGTAACGAGGTGATGGTAGATGCTATTAGCGGCGACGTGTCTTGGTGGCGGTGACCATGGTAATGACTGAAATACTCAAGAGAGCTAACACCATACTATTCACGTCCCAAGGAGCGATACTACCTAGGAAACCGCTGTCACGGGTACTTAGTTCATATTCACCTATCATAGTTGTTGAATTGTAAGCTTTGTAATAAAGGTAGAGCAACCAGCCGGTTTTCAGATCAAATTCTATCTTTTGCTCATAAGTAGTGGAATCATAAATGTCTTTCGTGATGATGACTAACTTCTCGTTCATTTCATAGGTGAGGGTATCATGCCGACCGGATTCCTTGAGACTTTTGAGGTTCTTTTACAGCAAGCTCTTGTTCGTGGTGATTAATTCACGGGATGAAACATCTCCCGAGAATGCCATTTCCCCTTCTGTTCTGGAAATAGTCCCATTGGATTCATCTTCAATGGTGGTGCCATTAATGTCCTTGTATACAGTGGTTGTCTTTAATTTAATTTCCTCATTCGTTATCTCTGTTATGGTAAACTCGATGCGAGTACCTGTTGTCATGTTTACGGGTTTACCATCCGATGTAGAGGTTCTGATGTATTCCACTATTTCGTTTTTCTCCTTGTCAAGTACTTTAATCTTCTTGAGTTCTAGTTCGTGCGAGTCACCTTCCTTGACACCCACGGTCACGGGAGAATCGGCCGCTACAACCATTAATGTTGGATTGGCCACCAGTAACAGTGCAAAGAAAATCCCTGAAATGAGCAGTATCAAACCTTTCCAATTTCTTTTTCTTATTGCTAATACAGGCGTTTTTTGCTTGTTATCACTCACTAGGTTTCCTCCTTCTGGAGTTGTTTATTCTGAATGGTTAATCTGATATCCTGCGAACTTGAAATGCAAAATAAATGAGACGAGCAAGGAGGTATTAGGTATTAGTGTTCATCATTGTTGATTCTTCCTACTTCAGGGGAGGAAAGACAATTGGGATGTGAAAACGAACGAGTTGCTCCATGGAGCTTATCTTGCAAGTTCATAATGTTCTTGAGAGGCGGCGATGAACTAGAGGGTTAGTACCATCTTCGAAAGCTGGTAATTAGGATTGTGATTGTGAAGGTAAATCATCGGTCTTGTTCTAAACGACTAAGATGTGCAACGTCTCATTGTTGTCCTCATATTTTTATCATCTTTCTGAAGTTTAAAAAACTTACGAAACACGTTTTTTAACATTAAACTTTCCGAAACTCTCATTTTTTTTGATGTGATCAGATTAAAGACATATTCTGCGTTGAGAGTTATTCACTTCTCCTTGGAGTATTTAAAGGAATGAGCAGGTCTTTAAAAAACCCTTTTAAATGACGGGGATAACTGAATAACTCTCTCTGCGTTGTGGATGGTCGCTTCCAAGTATTCATTGATTCACGGTCGTGAGATGGAATCGATTCTTTTTTAGGATGAAGACGCTTGCATTCTCGAGAAAGGGAATTCATCACAGGCACGAATGGGTGTTCTCTTTCGTGTCGGTATGGTCTTTGGAAATGTCCAAAACACGTTAAAGAAAGAATATTTTCGGATGATTTCTCTAGGTGAAATAAGACAAGAAAGAAGATAAACCATCCTTGATCGTAGGCAATTTTGCGATGTTTCGTTTTTATCCTTGAGTCTCATGGAAAAACTGCAGTATCATGAATGACCTGATGATGTTGCTTGAGATCTAGAAAACACTGATGTGCTGGGGTGTATGGAAAAACAGAAGATAAAAAAGGAAAGAAACCATTTCATTAGTTGTTGTTGTCGTTCGGCGCTTGTTTAGTATTCACTCGTAACGACGAACTTTTAAAGAATAGCGTCTAGTCATCATCACTCCAGCTCCAAGAGTAAATAATATGGCAATCAAGCTGAAGCGTGTACTCACGCTTGCAGGGCTGGTAGAGGAAGTGATTGTTGAAATGGAAGTAGTAGTTCCAGTACTTCCAGTGTCGCTCGTGATGGTAGTTGAAATGGTTTCGATGATGGTCACGATGACCGTATCCGCAATCGCATTTCCGTAATGATCTTGCACGACGATGGTGTAGTTGTAAGAACCTACAGGCAGCCCATTAATGTCAATGATAATGGGATCACCGGAAGTCCAAGTGTCGCTAGCGATCTGTGTTCCATTTCGATAGATCACGTACGTTCCTGGATTGAGGTCCGTTGCTGTCCAGCTCAGTTGATGACCAGTCGTTCCTACCGTGTAAGTCACGTCAGGTGGACTGGTTAGGGTGGGTACCGTGTGATCTTCCAATACTTTGACCCACGTGGAATCAATGGCCATGTTCCCGTAGAGATCACTCATGACGATGGTAAAATTATACAGACCAACATCAAGGTTGTCAAGGCTAATGGTAATCTGTTCTCCAGAAGCCCAATTTCCATTGGTCACTTCCGTTCCATTTCGATAAACCGCATAGGTGCTTGGATTCGTGTCGTTAGCGGACCATATCAATTGATGGCCAGTTGAACCGATCTCATACGTCACGTTTACCGGAGTGCTAATTAGTACTGGACTGTTCGTGTCCGGGACTACTATCACGAATGCAGTATCTATGACCGAATTACCAGATACATCGCTTACCACGATGGTATAGTCATGTACTCCCACATCAAGACCATCAACATTTATCGTGATGGTATCTCCGGAAGTCCATTGTGCGCTTGCCACTTGAGTACCATTTCGATAAATGACATACTCTCCAGAACTAAAGTCCGTGACCGACCATGCTAGTTGATGGCCAGTGGAACCGATTTCGTACGTCACGTCATTGGGAATGGTTAGCACCGGTGGGGTAGTATCTTGAACTAGCACGAATAACGTGTCTTTCGCGCTGTTGCCAAAGGCATCCCAAACCATAATGGTATAATTAGTAATGCCCAGTGTCATACTATCGATACTTAAGGTAATTTGAGTAGCGGAATCCCACCTACCAGAGATTATTGGTGTTCCATTATTGAAGATCGTGTACATTCCTGGATGTTGATCGGTAGTGGTCCATGCTAGTTGGTAGGAAGCCGTACCCAGTTCAAGGGTCACGTTTGAAAGATCATCAACTTGTGGAGGAACGGTTTCAAGAGGATGAAGCACGTGGGTCATTGGGTTCTGATCCATCACGCCGCCAGTACCATTAATCGAATAGGGGACATCGACAATGCCATCTCCGTTGTCGTCTGGCGTGACATGGTCTGAATAGTAGTTCTGATCAAAGACGTTGCTGGCATCGTCACTCGTGGCTTGCACGTTATCATCATTATTGAAG
>JAJRXH010000114.1 GCA_024276395.1 archaeon | reverse complement strand
ATGCATAAAAGAGCTTTAAAGGAGATTCTAATTTTTGAGGGATTTTTTAGCTTGTTATTCTTGTTTTTCGTCGGAGGATTATTATTGCTTGGTGAAGGTGAGCTGAATCGTTCTGTTAGTGATTCCTTGAAGCTGACGGCAGTTATAGGGAGCTTATTTTTGATTTTAATGATGTTTTGCTTCCTTCAGTTAATAAGATACCGTTTTTATTTTCGAAAAGCCTCTTTTCAGGTCTTTAATACTAACATTCGTATTGATTACCTTGATTTCATCTTATATCTAGTATCACTGAGCCTGTTCATCATCATTGCTCTAATGATCGACCAATTATTTTTGTAGAGGGACAAGAAGATGGTCTAAGATGGTATTTATAATTATCTTTGGTTAGAGGGATATTTCGTTAACAGACGGTTTCGCATGCTGCTTTGAGAGTTATTCAGTTATCCCTTTCTCTTAAAAAGTAATTTTAAATGACGGTTAGTTCCTTTAAATATTTCAAGGACAAGTGAATAACTCTCGCTGCTTTTTTTCCGTTTTCGATCCTCTGATCTTGACTGATGTCCTAGTATTTCTTGTTGAAGGCACCGTCTAGGATGTCGTAAAATTTTTTAAGTCACCATGGAAAACTTGTACTAAAGCAAGAGAGTGCTTTTTCTGAATGCAAGGTGATCTGTTATCTTTATTTCTCTGAGAAAAACCAGCAAATTTACTTTCATGTTACGTGATTGTTTCATTTCCGGTAAATCTTGCGGTTGTTTAATATGCTTCAATTCCAAAAATAGTCGAGGGATGATTAAATTGGGAAAAGAGATACCATTTCCTTATCGTGAGGTTTCTAAGGATCTGTTATTATTGAATTCCGTTTCTCAATTTCTCATTGGATTGATAGTGTTGTTCATTGGCACGCTTTTCGTCAAAAAATACTTGGAACGACGAACACAAGCCTTGAAGTGGGTATCGCTCACTTACCTTGCCTTTGGTTTTAGCGTGTTCATCGGGAGTTGGCAAGGCCTCATTGCCTGGTGGCAGTATGAAAACGTGACAAATCCGAATCCGCTGGTTTATGGGTTGCCGCTTTTCATTGATGATTTGAGTTGGCCTTTTAATGCCATTGCATACGTGATTAATATGTTTTCACTGATTTTTCTGATGATGTTCATTCGGTCAGTGTTTGAGAAGCCAGGAAGAAAGTTCGTCCATGGTTACGTGGTGGTTGGTAGCCTTTGGATCTTATATGCACTTTATCAAGGGATCTTCGTGTACATTCCCGAGGCTCGGTACAAGGAAGGCGGAAGTTCCATGGGTATCATCGGACTAATATCATTTCTCTTGTTAGGGACGTTGGTTCACGCATTACTTGCTTATCATGCATATCGTGCACGACAAGGAGAGAAAGACGTGGTCATTAGGGATGGTCTCACGCTTATCATGCTAGCTGGTCTCACGGTGCTCCTAGCTTACGTGGTGTTCGTTGTCAATGGATTATTCACATTAAATCTTGATTTTCTTGCTTGGTTAATTGGCGCTATCGCAGTTGTTTTCGTGTATCTCGGTTTCACTCTGCCAGAATGGTTTCGAAGATGGTCAAGATCTCGTGTTTCCAGCGATTAACACGGTATTGAGCGTGTATTGCTTAGCATGATGGGTAATTTCAATCGATTTTCTTGGCAAATGGCATTCTGATCCTTCTCTCTTCTCTCTTTTTTATCTTCAGTTTTTCTGATCAGCCCGAGGTTTCTGTCACGAGCGGGTTCAAGGTCGTGTCATCACGTTAATCGCTTCGTGAGGACCTCTCCCCGCGATGCGAGGATAAAACACGAGGTCTCGTGGGATTACCCCTGGTCACGGGTGGTTTTCTTCTTTTTTCTCTTCTGTGTTGTCGATCACGTCATCACGTCGGTGAT
>JAJRXH010000113.1 GCA_024276395.1 archaeon | reverse complement strand
CAACTTCTGGAAGAACAATTAGGACTTACCAGTGTGACCATGAGCGCCGTCATCAATGAAATTCGTGATAAACCACAGCCCTTGCTAAGAAAGAATGAGGAGCGTTCACCCGTTCCTCTCGTGCTCCTAATTACCCCTCGAGAATTTGCTCGACAATGCCAAGCGATGTATGAGAAGAATTTCGAGAAGAAAATGAATTACTTGGAGTTCTTAAAGACAATTTCTCGTGCTACAGATAGGACATCCGTGTTAGAGCACTTGGAACAGTCGTTTATTTTATTGTTTGATGAAACTCCTGAATTGGGATTAATTCTTGCCAATTTATACGTCAAAGATGATTGTAGCATTGAAAAACGAGTGTTATATGAAAAAATTCAGAAAAAAATTGAAATCTCATGGCATCGCTTTAACACCTTATTAGCGGCACGAACAGATGTTATCAGAGTGCACTCGTTCGCTCGTAAAAGTTTCGTGCAAGCTCGTTTTTCTCTTCGACAATTTACTTTTTATCTGCAGAGCATGTTGTCACTTCAGCAAAAAGACTTTTTTTATAGGTTAGACTTACTCATGTCACTAGCTAGTAGAAGGTATGAGGATGTCATTCCATATTATTATGTTGGTCCTGCCAAAAAAGATTCCACTAGCCTCGCCATAGCCAAGGAATTAAATCGACGCCTGAAATTACATCTCAGTCATTATAATAGCGTGTTGGTGATTTGGAACGGGAGATATCAAGGCGAAACGCGGGTTTTAAGCGTGATCAGCCGTGAGATGACGGATGAGCATCAAGTCTTCATCCTTACTACCAAGAAACTTCCTAAGGTTTTTAAATCATCGCAAAAAATTAGCATTAGAGAGATTACAACACACCAGTTACCTCCAGACTTCCGTAAATACGACATTCTAGTATTTGGTAAGGAAGGTTTATATTATAGTTGCTTTTTCCTAGACCAAAAAGAAGCATTCAATGATATCACTCCAGCAACGATTAATGAGGTGCTTGAAATCTTTAGGGGGCTTGATGATGGCATTTTTACTTGATGAATTCACGAAGTTGATTGGGACAATTCTCATAATTGGGGAGAAGGAAGCTGGTAAAACCACGTTGCTGGATGCCTTATCTGGAAGACCATTAGGGAGTCCAGATCCCACGAAGATATCACGTCGTTTCATTCGTGGCGTTCACATCATCGAAATCGGATCTCATTACAAGCAATATTGGGAGGAAGCAATCCGAAAGAATCCTTCAATGGTTCTCTACGTGATGGACATATCACGGCTTGAACTAGATATTGAAAGCTACAAGCAGCTCAACTTAGGCTCACTTCATCACATCATCCTAGCTAATAAAGTTGACTTGCTTGATTCTGTCTCGAACAAAGAAAATGAAATTCGTCAACGTCTTGAACGGATCAAGCTTGCCAAGAAAGAGGGTTGTGTAGAGGTTCTCACTTGTAGTGCTCTTTATAAGAGAGGACTCCGTGATATTCTGAAAGTCTTGGCAAGATTTCGACAATTATATCAAGACGAGGAGAATGTCGTGATTTCTGATGATGTGACAAGTGAAATTAAGAAACAAGACGAAAAAATCATTCGAGACGCTATTAATAGATACAAGGATTTATTTCAGAAAGAATCTGAGGATAAATCGGAAGATTAGTTCTTTTCCTTTGTTGTTCCAGATCACTGTTTTTAGATGGAAAAACGTTGGTTTTTATTAGTTCTTCACCCTTTTTTTGCCTTGAGGTGGGTATCTAGTGCGACTTTTCTTATTTTTTAGTTGAGCAAAAATTGTTCATAAAATGCCAAAAATGGTGTGAAGTGAGTTTACCATGAGTCTCACAGAACTACTGCTGTGGAGGATTTGAAATGAAGAAACATGTTGTCTCGCGGAGTTTTCAAGTGGATGTTTTTCGTTCTAGTCGTGTTGTCGTTCTTTTGATTTTGGCAGCCTTGTTGCTGACAATCTCGATCGTGACAACCTATCGAGTATTTTCATTTCAGCAGTCGACACGTTATGACATGACAACAGAGGACGTGTTCGGTTCATCTTCATTGCTAGTACAAGGTACTTATCAACCATCTATTAGTGATCAATTCACGTTTAATTTTAGCAAGCGATTTGCTCACGACGCTGAGATCTTGGTATCAGTCTATAATGAATCAGAAATTCCGTCCAGTTTGTTATACCATTCTCGTTTTGTCATCCATTCTCAAGGCGTGTTAAATGGATTGTTGAATGTTACGGTATTGTCTGTCACTCCAGCTTCCTCCAGTGAAAAATATGGCAGTGCTTCTTTATATTACCAAGGAAATCTAAGTTTTGAGTGGTTGTCTTCATTTGAGCAGTATATTTACTTACCTCCTCCATTTTCGACTTGGTACATGCAGAATACTTTTACTACAACAAATCAGTCGTTTATTGAAGTTCATGAGGTTACCTCCGTGGCATACAATGACAGTTATTTTTTCCTGGGAAGATATGGGAATGGTTCCATTCTCGTCGGATCTAGAAGCATTGAACTCGACTTTATCCGAAATTTTGTTCGAGATTTCATTGGTGACAATGATACCGTAACGCCAGTGAATTCTTCGATGTACATCATCCCGATAAAT
>JAJRXH010000112.1 GCA_024276395.1 archaeon | reverse complement strand
GCCTATCGTCTCACAAGAACAACCATTTACATCATGGCTGTTTTTTTAGGGCTAGGAATTCCTCCAGCCATCACGAAATATATAGCAGAGCATGCAAGAGATGCTGTTCAACAAGATCAATACCTCACCTCAGCAATGGCAATAAGTGTTGTAATCGGATTTACCTCCATGACTGTATTTTACTTTTTTTCATCACAAATCTCAGATTTTTATGGTAATGGACAATTAACATCCCTATTTCAATTAGCATCGCCCTTTCTATTATTGTTCTTATTAAATAGTTCGTTACAAGCTTACTTGGTTGGATTGAATCGGATGCGGGAATTCAGTATATCTGTTTTTTTGGAAAATTTAACCTTCGTGCTCCTTTCCATCTGCTTTGTATGGCTCGGTCATGGTGCTTCTGGTGTCATTCTTGCCCTGATCATTGGATCTTCCACCAATTCAATCTATTTACTTACCATCTCGGACCTATTTCACCATCTCAATTTCTTTCATTTCAAGAAGCACACCAAAAACATTCTCACGTTTGGACTTCACATCCTTGCATCAAACGCCGTGAATCAGGTTCATTATCGAGCTGACGTGATGGCAATAGGATATTTTGGAAATAATGATGATGTCGGGTATTATAGCGTGGGCATCACTCTCGGCAATTTTTTCTTTTTGGTGCCAAGAGCCGTTCAAAAAGTAACTTATCCAGCCACGGCGAAGTACTGGGGAAACAGCCAACAAGAATTTCTTCATGATCTTCTTGAAAGAAGTACTCGATACACCATCGCGACTCTTCTCTTAATCGCTTTTCC
This sequence comes from archaeon, assembly GCA_024276395.1. Classification (GTDB taxonomy): domain Archaea; phylum Asgardarchaeota; class Heimdallarchaeia; order Hodarchaeales; family S146-22; genus JAJRXH01. Next base: position 5,933 of record JAJRXH010000112.1, on the reverse strand, counting down.
AACATTCATATTCACCAAGGAGATCATCACGTTAATTTTTGGCGATGTTTTCACTCGTTCCAGCGTGATTCTTCAAATACTCGTCATTGGAGTGCTGATTGATGGCGGACTAGGACAAAGCATTGGAGGCACGCTACCAGGCATTGGTAAGCCAGATGTTAGTGCAAGAATTGCAGTTTTCGTTGCCATTGTAAACGTGCTGCTTTTAATAACACTCATCCCAATCTTTGGAATAGTTGGTGCAGCATTAGCTACCGCAATAGGATATTTCCTTCGGGGAATGCTTACCTTTTATTATAGTTTCAGAAATACCAATACCTCCATCCCTCGTAATTGGCTACTAAAAGTATTTGTAACATCTACTTGTCTTTACGGAATCTACCTTGTTTCTCCGGTGATAATAACTGATGGCCTCTTATTTATTCAAGTCGTTCTACTCCTAATACAAGGATGGGTCACATGGATGATGTATCTTACAAAAGAAGACCGTCATTTTCTTTTATCCCTAATAAAGCATTATTACAGAGAGATTATCAACATCCAACGGTAGATTCGCTTTCTTTTTTAAATGTTACTTCGTCAAGCAATGAAAATATATCCGACGCAATTTTTTCATCACTATAGAAGGATGAAATTTTTTTACGGATTCACGAATTTCGTTAGAATCATAGGATTCATAACGATATAGCATTAGCTTTAAGGCATCTACCAATTCAGATAGATTTGCGGGTGGAATGAGAAGCCCGTTTCGGGAAGTCACGACCATCGGTGCTATTCCTACTTTTGTAGCAACGACTGGCAGGCCAAAAACTAATGCTTCAACGAGCGAGATGCCAAAGGTTTCTATCACGCTTGGAAGCACGTAAAAATCACATTGACTAAAAAACTCGGATATCTGTTCATGTGGGATGAAACCCAAAAAATGAACTCGTGAAGACAATTTTAATGCTCTGGTAAGCTCCAAGAATTTCTCTTGATGTTCACCGGTACCCGCAATGAGAAGCTCAAAATCTGGGACATCCTCTTCTACTAGTTTAGATAGGGCACGAAGAAGATAATCCATCCCTTTATTCTCATAAAAGTTTGTAATTACTCCGATTTTTACTCTTCCAAGAGATCTTTCTCTTCTTGTTTGACTGACATTCACCATTTCAGACTTAGATGCATGAAGCTGCTCCATTGTCACGATATTTGGAACAATCTCCAATTTTTCATTAGGGATGCCCAACAGATTTATTTGCCGTTTTAACACGCCACTAACTGGAAGAACCCTACAACAATGTTTCATCATTCGAACGTGAAGAAAAAGATCAAGCCACGTGAGTTTATTAGTAAGAAAGCTTGAAGCATGGACAGACAACAGAACGGGAATGTTCAATAGTTTTGCGACTACCATTGTAGGAAAGCAGGTTTTGTAAACATGCGCGTGAATGAGATGAGGTACTCCTTCCATTCGAGTAATTGCCAAAAATGACCTCATCACGACAATGAAATAGAACAGATATAGAAGAAAAAAGCTTAACATCTTTTTTTGAATAATGTCAATCATTGATAAAGATCTCTTTCTCCGCTTTTCTTGAATGAGATCCCACTTTCTTGCTAAAAAACCTCCATAGAGAATTTGATAGGTCGTGATTGATGTTTCTTGAATCTTTATTATTTTAAATAAATGCTGAGTATCTAACAAAGGATGAAGAACCACGACATCCGCGAAAGATGAAACGGTTTTACTAAATTCTTTCACGAAGATTCCACTACCAGGTTTATTTGAACTGGGATACCAATATGTAAGTATACATACTTTAGCTTTTAATGAGGCCATTCTCATGGAATGCTCCTTTGCCTTGGTTTCATGATAATAAGTTGGAAAACAGAAAGTCACGTGGTTTACGAGAGCCAAGGAGAACAAGAAAAGAACCCAGCAAAATCAGTCAGCATCTTCATCTTCCTTCTATTTTTAGAAAATGAAACCCGACCTACATGTCTCTTTAATCTCAAGACAGGAATTTTCATTCTCTTATGAGAAAATTGTCGACCATCAGAGAATCTAGTTATTCGATCAATTAACGACCTTGTCCATAAAATTGGAAAGAATCATTTTTAATCTAACACGTCTACATCTTAATCTTAACTGGGATGTACTCGGAAAAGCCATTTTTAGTCAAATTCATTGTCGGAGATAGTTCAGCACTTGGAACTTGCTTTCCATCATTTCTACCAACCTCACATCCCATTTAAGTGCATTTTCTTGTTGTTCAAGCATGATTAACACTCGCTTAACAAGTGCTTTCTTCCTTTCTGTCTCATTGATACAATCCTGATATAATTTTTCGTGCGATCTAACCATGAACTGTCTCCCAAATCGTTCATTTACCATTCTTCTCATGTTCAAGGGTTGTCTTACTTGCGCAGTTAATAGCACGCGTAAAGAATTGACAAAAGATCCTTTATCAAAATCATAAAGGTAGACGCCTCGCCCATCAAACTCATCACGAAGCCTCGAATGAGCTGGAACATTAGAAGCAAGAACTGGAACATTAAAGTACAAGTATTCTAATACTTTCAGAGGTGTGGCAAGCACTCCAGTGAGTGACCGTGGTAAGTGCGATATCCCTACATCAAAAGTCTGATAATAATATGGTAATTCTTCAACCTTCTTGGCACCAAGGAAAAACACGTGATCTTCAAGCTGCAAGTCAGCTGTTAATTCCTTGAGTTCTTCAAGATGAGCTCCGTTACCTATGAAGACAAGATGTGCCTTTGTAAACTCCTTGATCACATCCTTCATCATCTCAACTAGGAAGTCCAAGTTTCTCCATCTTTCCATGGATCCAACATATCCCAAGCGAATGGGACGACGTCTCCAGTAACCAACGCTTTCTGAGACAAGGAATGATTCTGGTGTTGTTCTTGCTCGTAATGGAGGAATGGCGTCCATATTAGATTGAAGCTCATTCCAGTAGGACTCAATGGCATGAAGGGAAGAACCAAACCGATGTTCCTCAAATTCTCCGTTTAAGGCAAGATAAGATTTTTCTTGGGTGAAATTACCAAATTTTTTGGTGTAGTAACTCTTAAGAGCGTCATTCATGAACACGTAACCATCAGAATAGAGAAGGGAATACCGTTCGACCCAATGGATGATTTTTCTTAGAATGAAAGCATGTTTCCCCGATATGCGTTTCATTTCAAAGATGGAATCGACCCATGGATTACGAATGTCATAAACTATTTTTGGATTACCCTTAAGCCCAAGTTTTCTAGCAAATATTCCAGCAAGAATTGATGAAAAAGGATAACGTGAGTGAATGACATCAATGGGATGCTGTTCATGAATTTCTTGAATGAGGGGAATGCTTCTCAAGGTGAAACGAAGATTATCCTTGAGGGAATAAGTAGAAAGGTTAGGAATGACGCGTACGAGACGCACGTTTGTATCAGCAAATCGTTCTTTAATGATTGAAGTATTCACCTTGCTTAATGGGGTGCTGCAAATGATTGATAACTCAATTTGGTTAGATTCTAGGAGGCTATTGATAAGAATGTTAAATGAGTTAATTAACGCGAAAGGCGTTTTTGATTTCTTCTTGGATGACAATTCTAATGATAGGGGAATATTTTGAACTAAACAGACGTGCATTTTCTTACTCATGTAGTTAACCCCAACCCACTTACCACTCGAGGATGAAGCTTTTAAAGTGTTACGCTGAAGAAGAGGACAAGAATGGATGATGTTCACGTTAACGGTCGGTATTGCTCAATCATGGCAAAGAACGGCGGATTAGAATGACGATGCCGTTGCACAAGAACAAAAACTTAAAAAATGAATGTATGCATTAAGAAAGACGAGAAACGGAGATTTCTTGTACCACGCTATTAAAGCATCATCATAACTCTACAGACGAATTAAAGAATTCTTCTTACTTAATTCCTCCAATCATTGGATATCCAAAATTAACTCAACTATTTTTCGTGCAGAAACTTTCCATTCTCGATACTTCAGCACGAATTTCCGTCCACTCTTGCCTAAAGACTGCAAGTGATTCGAGGGCATCGAGAGAACTTTCAGCAAAGCCCTAGCCAAGTGAATGGGATCTTTCATCGGAACCAAAAAACCACAATGATGCTTTTCAATGAACCTGAGATTTGGAAGGGCTGCCGTAATGATAGGACGTTCACAGGACAAGGAATCGAAAACTTTCAACGGTGAGGCTATTCGCTGCTTTGTTAACTGAGCTGAGTCCGTTATCGATGATTCAAAAGATGTTGAACCATAAACTCCATCCTTTACGTCTGTCTTACCAACGAATGGAGCTACCATGACATCGCAGGAATTGATGTAAAGAGGAACTTCGTGATAAGGCACGAATCCCGTGAAGAAAAAGTAAGATTGTAAATTATTATGTTGGACCATCTTTTCAAGTTTCGATCTTAGTCTCCCATCACCTACTAACAAGAATAACACGTTAGGTTGTTGTTGAACGACCAATTTTGCTGCTTTCAGCAGCATTTCTAAACCTTGCCAAGGCTCCATATTCCCCACGAATCCGATGATCTTACGATCTTCCCATTCTGGTGGAAAATAAAGTTTTTTTCTAGCTCTCTTCCTATCTAGAGGCTTAAATAAGTCTGAGTTCGTGCCATTCTCCACGACTACGATTTTTTCTTCTGGCAAGTGATGCGTCATGCTCAAATAACGCTTCAATTGCATGGTAACTGCTACAATCTTCCGAGATAAGTTATAATAGGCCCTCAAGACCCAATACACGACCCAAATGAAAAGAAAGAAGCTTCGGATGCGATGCAAGCGCATCTCAAGTTCCGCTGCCCCATTCACCTCCAATACTAAAGGAACGCGATACAGCCACGAGAATAACAATGGAGAAGGAAAAAAAACAGATTGACGCACGTATAGGACGAACTCACGTGGAGGTCGTAGCCTCCGCCCCCATCTCACTAGATAAGCAAGTTGAACGAATAACGATGCTTGAAAGCTAATGTTATTCAGCAGCTTGAATCGACCATTGATGTGAGGGACGACTCTGATGCGAGGATGCGAATATAGTGATTCATTAACCTCTGGAACAAGAAGAAGTGCCGGAAGCGTCATAGAAAGGTGACGAAATACTTCGAACACATGAATGCTTTTTGCATTAGGATTATTCAAAGGATCACGGGTAATCATCACGACCAAGGGAGGTGACATGGTATCGTCCACCTTCAAAAGGAAAAATTTTTCTCTTCTAATTCAAGTGGTAAGGAGATTCAGATTTAATTCATATAATTCAAAATGTGACGTGTGAAAAACTGGTTGAAAAGAGTTTCGGACGGATACGAAAAAAGGAAGAAGATTACTACCTTCGGTATCATTACCGTTGTTTTCCTCATTACTGACCAAGATATATTTCACATCCCAAAGCAACAAGAGATTTTTTACACCTTCGTCCGTGATGTTGTCTCTTAGCAAGTTAAACAGTTCTTGCTCGAATTGACGATAGGGAGAAGAATCAAAGGGATATTTTAGCCATCTAAAGATATCAATGACGTCAAGTGTCAGGGGAAAGGGCCTTAACACGTACTGTTTGTAAGAAACAAAACCATAAGACACGTACAAGGTTGGATGGTTTGGCAGGAAACGGATGCTGGGTAGGAGCGCCGACAGTTTAAACGATAAAGAACCATGTGACACCAATACTGTAAGCATTTCGTTTTCCAGCACTTGTTCATCGAGAAATCCTGCTACTAATTTAAGCTCGGTGCTCACATATCGTTTTTCCCATTCACTGGCAGAAAAAGACCGATTCACCCTCAGATATTCCAATACCATTCCACTACTCAAAATGACAAGGCAAAAAATGATGATGAACAACCATGACCAAGCTCGACGTCTTGAAATACCATTTTTTACCATCAGTCGTCTTGGGAATGATTCT
>JAJRXH010000111.1 GCA_024276395.1 archaeon | reverse complement strand
GTTGTTCACGTTCACCTAATCCCACTAACTCTAGCAAGTATCTTGCTCGTTCAATTCTTTTGCGCTTGGGTACTCCAGCAATGAGCATGGGAAGTTCGACATTTTCCAATGCCGTTAGAATGGGTAAGAGATTGTAAAATTGAAAGACGAACCCAACCTTGTCACGGCGAATTTCCGTGAGCTTGGCCTCGGACGCTTTTGAGATGTCAATGCCATCAAGAATGACCTTTCCTTCGGTAGGGGTGTCTAGAGAGCCAATGATGTTGAGAAGAGTAGTTTTTCCACATCCACTTGGTCCCATGATGCTGATGAATTCACCTTTCTTTACGGTTAACGTGATGCCACGAAGAGCATTTACCTTAACTTGACCAATTCGATAAACTTTTTTCACATCAATGCATTCCACGATGGGTTCTCCGACTTCAACCATCATGTTTCACCATTTTTCGTCCAAGTAACGATTTGAAGAGGCCTTAAAGAATGTTACTGCTACGTGCAGTCATTCTCGATATTCAATGAAGGCTTCTGGACCAGCGCCTTCCCTATCAAAAGATTGTCCAACATCCGTGAAGGCCTCAATTTCCTCTAACTGCTCGTAGATGTTCCGTATTGATTGATGCACGTGTTCTTCTTTCTTGGCTCCAGTGCATACCAACTTTCCCGATTGAAATAACAATAATACGACCTTTGGCTCATCCATGCGATAAATGAGACCCGGAAATTGTTCTGGTTCGTACATGCAGTTATCTAAGAGCAAGGCAGCCATCTCCAAGTTAATTCGACGCCCAAGGCTACCAGACGCCACGATGTTCTGCACGACAATATCTGGCTTGCTATCAATCTTGTGTCCTATTTCCTGGAGCATGTTCGAAATGATCTTGACCGCCTCTTCAATGATGGCGTAAGTCTTGGCACCCGTCACCACGAGCTTTCCAGAGCCAAATACCAGCACGGAAACCTTCGGTTCTTGAAGTTTCATCACGACACCGGGAAATTGTTCGGGAATGTAAGAAACTTGAACGTTTCCCGGTAAGCTGGCCGCGGCCTTTTCTAGGTTGATTCGTGCATGTAGGTCAATGGACGCGACCACGTTTTGAATTTCTGCAGAAATTTGAGCATCTATTTCTTCGCTTGGCAAGAACATGCCACTCCTCTATTATGATAATGAATCATCTATCTTGCTTTTTAAAAAAGAGATTCACTTTCCATTCTTCCTTTTTAAAGGACCTTTTTAAATATTTTTGGTCACTCGTCAAAAACATCTCTCATTCGGAAGCCTCGGATCTCTCTGATTTATTTCCAATGATGGCGTGTTTTCCCTCAATGATCAGTGAGTGGACGAATGTTCGTCAAAACAGCCATTCGTGTTATGTCCACTGGTAATGGGTCACAAAATCTGGGTTTTGAGATGCGATTCTCTCGATGTTATTTCCAAATTTCTTGATTTCGACTCGCGTGTAATCTCGAGGAAATTACATCAATGATGGTAATGGGGGGATTTTGAAGCATCGTCCCGAATCAATTCTGAGGGAGAAGGTTAATGATGCGGGAATCTTGGAACTTTCAACACGTAACATTAATAGAAATGCTCGTTCCTACCACTTCCATTGAACGTGCTCGAATTACTCAGCGATTAACGAGTCTCAATGCCTCCAATACCCTCGAACTAGAACATCTCTGGATAGAAATTGACTTGCAGCGAAACGTGATCACGACTTACTTTCGTCACGATGGCGAACCATTCGTGCTGGAAAAAAAACGCTTGATGGAAGCATTACCTCTCCTTATGGACTTCTTCCAACGAAATCCCAAGCAAGTAATCCTACGTGATCAATATGGTAACTGTCTTGATTTCAATGAACCATTAATTGTCATGAATCATCATCAGTAACTCATTCCTTCATGGATTGTACCATCTCTTTCTTGACTTCCTTCATCAACTTTTTTCACCTTCTTTTTTATGAGAGCTTGCTCATTTTTTCGACCTTCCATTTGAAGGTGTTGTTATCATCATCATATTCGCGACGATGATGAGTCACTTGGAATCTTGAGTTTTCGTCATTGTTATTGGGTAAGTAACCTTCCTTTCGGATCAAGAAATGGATTTTCATTTTCTTGCTGGTATCTTTCAAGTAGCGTGAGAATGTCATCCTCGGCTGGAAATCTCGGGCCTTGAAATCAGAAAGTGTTGCCAACTGCTAAGAGCCCAGAAAGAAAAGAAGGAAAAAGAACAAGTAAGAAGAGTGGAACATGACGGTGGCTTCTCATTCTCTCCATGAGTGTTGTTCCACGCTTTTTTACTCAGTAATTTTTTCCAGGTCAGAAATGAATGATATTTTTTCTACCATGAATGTTAGCGTGAAAATGCCTGTCACGATAAGCAATTTCACCCTTCTAAAGGATGAATTCCCATCACTCGATTATGTTCTTCATTAACCTTCTTCTTAGGAAAATGCATCTTAGTTTCAGATGCTAAGTCCCCTTCAAGTTACATTTTTCTTGAAATCATCAGCAGTTCGATGAAATGTTCAGTGTCGCCATCCAGAAATCGAAGTGATGAAATGAACGTCAAAGAACCGAATGAAACTCCCTGAGGTTCACCTGGAGAATTATGCCACGTTCAAGGTGCCACGGAGATCAGTAGTCCTCTCACCTCCCTCGAGAAGAGGCATCTCACCTCGCAGGCGAGAAGGAAGAAACATTTATGGACTGAGTGAAAATTAAGCATGGATGATGATGCCTTCGTTAGGCCTCCTCTTGGTGAAAGATGATGACAAGTATTAATCAAGCTCAAGTCGTGAGCAAGGATTTCATGAAGGAATGGGGCTTGAGATTCCTAAAGTCCCTTAATGCCGACAAGGAAGATTACCTCAACCAATTCAAGATGCATTATGCCCGATTGATTAATGAAGCTTTACAAGACCGTGGTAAGCTCTCTTATTCCATTGACGACGTGCAAGAGATTTTCAAGAACATGCAAGATATGATCGAACGACAACTTGGTGCGGCAATGGTGAACCTGTCTCTCAAGGGACTTCAACATCTCCGTGCCATCTTGGAATATGGCGAAAATGCCTTGGATTTCCTCCCCATGGCAACGCTCGAAGAAATGGAAAAAGAAAAAGGAAAACTGAAAGCAAGAGAAGAAGCAAGAAAAATGGATGAAACACGATCGCCTGCCTCACGAGAACTTGCATCGCCATCCCCTATCGTGACACCGCCACCTGAATGGTTACAATCTGTTGAAGAAAAAATGAAACACCTCGAAGAACGTATGGCACGTGCTTTCGGTGAACTGGAACAACGAATCCAAGACGTGGGAAGACAATCCCAAGTCACTTCCAAGGACTCGCTCACCCTTGAACATCTCCTGAATGAAGTCCAACACCTATCCATGAAACTGGATCAAGAACAAGAACGACTTGCCATTGAAATCAAGCACTTGCAAGGATCTATGCCACGTGACGAAGAAACACGACACCTCGAAGACGCCATCAAGATTATTAATCAACAATATGAGGAGATCAAGAACCACCTCCTTGATTTGCAAGCAAAAGTTGAAGAAAAATTGACGCTCGCTGAACGAGTCCCTCTTCCTACCATCGAAGGTGAACGAAAACCTCTTCTAACGGAAACAACGATCCTTTCCACCACGCCCCCATCAAGTCCGGATGCTCCAAAAATGCGCGATACCAGCCAACAAGTCCCCGCCCAACAAGCAAGTCTGGACGCCACCTCCATCTCAGAATTCCGAAAAATCCTTGAAAGTACCTTGGTCGATATGAAATCAACCCTGATGGATCCCTTAAGGGCACGACATCAACTTGATCAATTAGAACGAAAACTCGAAGATGCCGCGCCTCCCCCAGGCATACCTCACGCCTCCTCACCAGAATACGAAGAACTGAAGAAAACCATTGAATCATTCAAGAGAAAACTCCGGGAACGTGATCTCATCCTCGAACACACGAGAAAAGCCCTATCCTCAAATCCCAAGTATGCAGCCTTGTGGATCCTTCAAGAACTAGGTGAACTTCCACTCTCCACCCTCGGTAAGTCCGTCGGAGTTCCCCCTGTTGTCCTCAAGAAGCTTCTCCTTGATTTCGAAGAACAAGGACTCATCCGCTTCATCGGTGATGACCTCGATCCCGTCGTCCAAGTCGTGCTAGATGTCCCTACTTGAAGAAAAAACGCACGAATTCACGAAAAAACTCGTCCATTTCTTTAATCGTGATGTGAGTGAGTATATTTGTTCAGATTCCACCAAGTTTTCATTCTTGACGGTTCCATTTATGCGTGCAACCAAGGAAAAAGAGGAAAACCATCTATGACCAGGGGTAATCCCACGAGGACTCGTGTCTTATCCTCGCATCACGGGAAGATGTCCCCACAAGGCGATTAACGAGATTCATTCTCATTTTTCACCTTTCAACTTTTTATTATTTTTTTATGGAAGAAATGAAAATGTTGGCTTGAAATTTGTCATGTTTTAGTCGGAGAGGAAGAGTGATTTTGGACGATGTCTTCAAGGGATTGTTACCATCTGTCAATTAATTTTCTAGACTTCTTTTTGGAGACAACGAATGTGGATGAGAAGGCGTGCTTTCTACGAGTAGCATCACGATGATCGTCGATTTTAATGGATTAACTCAAAGAAAAATGCTAACAATGACGAGATTATCAAGTCGATGCCAATTAGAGAGATTAAATCTGGTGAGATCGAGACGCATCATGCTGGAAAGATGCTTGTTTCCTCAGAAATGAAATCAAGAGAATCTTCGACGCAAGATCTTGATAAATTTGCCATTATAGGTATCCTCTCGAGTGAGGACTTGGGATGGAGGCTTGGATCGATGAGTTGAACTGTTCAAGAACTCGTCTCTAGCAAGTCTGGACAATGATGAAGAAGAAACTGGTGATGACATCGTCATTCCTCTCTTTCGTGATATTTCCTTTCTTCTTTTTTCAGGGCACCTTGCCATTCACGGAGTCGTCCTTCTTTTCCGCTTCTTAAACTTGTCAAGGCTGAATGCCTAATGAAATTTAATGGGAGGGATTTCGTCCTCGACAGAAGCTCTTTATAAATGAGGAACCGCCTCCTCATCTTGAGATAACTACCACTCAAGAACGAATTCTCAACGTCTTTTAAAAACGAATGGCCGCACTGGAAGTGTTTACTAAACGAGTTTCAGAGTTGGATGTTGTCCTCTCCGTGATTCTCTTCGGATCAACGGCACGAGGACAAGATCGTCCAGATAATGACATCGACGTGGCATTGGTTTTGGATGTGGATTCATGGGCTGATTTAAGGCAACATCGTGAAGAGATTACTGGAATTGCATTTGACATTCTTTTAGAGTGGTAAGTCGTCATCACTTGCCTCTATTTTACTAAGAAAGAATGGAATCATTCCATTGAACAAATCATTAAGACAATAAAGAAAGAAGGAGTCGTCCCGTGGCAGAAAGAAAGGATATCCTGGAATTAGCACGCATCATACTTGAACGAGCACGCTCAAGACATGAATCCACAGAATTATTGTTAAAGGCTGGTAAGCATGATGATTCTATTAGTAGATCGTATTACGCAGCATTTTTGGCG
>JAJRXH010000110.1 GCA_024276395.1 archaeon | reverse complement strand
GATTAATGCTCTCTCAATGGAACTGATGGGAAGGAGAGAAGGAGGTGGGGCATTAACCTTGATGATAAGAGATACTAGAAGATTACCCATCTTGAATCCCCTAAAATTGAAACCAACAGAGTATCAAGCTATCGTCAATTCCATGAAAGCACTTACCCAAGCAAGAGAGCAAAAAAGAGATTCTGAGGAAATAACTTATCTACAAGATCAGCTAGATCTACAGATATTGAAAGCTTGGGGATGTAAACCAGACACGTTGAAAAAGGTAAAAAAAACTCTGAACCGATTGCAAAAGAAAAGGCTCGAAAAAGCTCGGCTGTATTAAGCGAAAAAGGAAAAAAATCTTTTGTCATTATTTCATGTTGACGCTAATCCATCCTTCTCCGGGCACAAATTCCAATAAACCTTGTCTTTGAAGATGAATGAGATGGGCCAGAACTTCAAAAAAAGCTAGCGGATGCTGATCCAAAGGAAGATTTGGTTCAAATAGTTCAGAAACTAGTTCTAATGGCCAAATCGGTTTTTTCATCTTCTTCACGACACGATAAACCTCGCGAAGCCTCGCATCATGATGACGCAATAACTCCTTGATTCGCAACTCGAAATCCAAGATCCTTGCTCCATGCGCAGGCCATGCTTCTTTAACCCTAAGATTTAGCAATTTTCTCAGAGAACTTAAATATAATCCCAAACCATCATGTTCAAAATCAGAATAAGATATAATGGGTGAAATGTGCGCCAGTACGTGATCACCAGCGAGAAGAATTTTTTCAGATGGAAGATACAGAACAATCGACCCGGGTGTGTGTCCAGGAACATGATGAATCTCCAATGTCATCCCATTAATCTCTAAAGTTGCTCTTGTCCCTTGAAATAAGTCTGTCGGTTCCAATTTTGTTTTCATTTTTCTATAATAGCCCTCCCATTTTCGAAACAGCTCTAACATTTCAGGTTCCAAGGAGCCAAAAATCTCGAAATGGCGTTCCCATTTCTGTTGACGAATGTATCGAAAATATTCCCATTCCCGTTGGTGCAAGTACATTTTAACAGTTGAATGATATTCACGAAACGTTTCTGCCATTCCAGCATGATCCACGTGAGAATGAGTAAACACCACGTGTGTAACATCCTCAACCGATAAACCTATCTTTTTCAATCCGTTTGTCAATGTTTTCCAAGCTTCTGGTGTATTAGGGCCTAAATCAACTAGAATGGTGCTATCAACATAAGTAATGACGTAGACGTGTACCATTCTAGGTGGGAAAGGTAAAGGTACATCTATCTGGCTTAACTGAATTTTGTTATCTGCATTCATCGACTGTCATCTGTTTCCATTTTCATGTTACAATGTAACCGAGCTTTTATAAAATCATGGAAGAAGGTGGAACTTGGAAGTAAGTTCTTTCGAAAATCTGGAGTGAAAAACTAAAAATGACCGACATGTTTACAGATTTAATTGTTGATGCGTGCATTATCGGATCTGGAATAGCTGGATTAAGGGTCGCTGTTGAAATCAAGCTGAGAAAACCTGACTGGAACGTGCTCGTCATCACGAGCCAGGGCCCTGACGTAAGCTCCAGTTTTTTAGCTCAAGGTGGCGTGGCAGCTGCTGTAGGTAATGATGACCATCCAGATTTACATGCCAAGGATACGATAACAGCTGGAGATGGTCTTTGCAATCCACGAATGGTAAACATCCTATGTAATGAGATGCTCAAAGAATTCAAGTGGTTACAAGAGTTCGTTGAATTTGACAAGGACG
>JAJRXH010000109.1 GCA_024276395.1 archaeon | reverse complement strand
TTTGACATTTTCCTTGTTCGATACCGGAATTTCTTTTCTTGAGGTACTGATAGGATTGAACGAGAAGACTATCTCAAGTAGGAGGACGGTGAGGGTGTGAATTTCTTGTTGAGCGGAGGCCTTAATCGCGATTTGTCAAAGATAATGCGTGTCGCAAAACCACTGTTTTGAGATGTAATCGTTCCGATTTAATGTTGATTTAGAAAGCAACATCAATGGTTTTAGTTGTGGTCAACATTTTTTTGAGCAATTTTCGCCTTAAGTTGGTTTAAAAACAAGAAAAAAAGGTTGATGTGGGATATTTTGCTTGTTATCTTGGCTTAGAATTCAGGAATGAATGGTAGTAGGTTGATGGTCTCGCCGCCAAAGATGATGTAGCCTGCATAAATGATTGAGAGGAATGCAATGGTCAGGTTCACGGCACGTGCTACATTGTCTTGTCCAAACTTGAGAATGGGGTAGTTTAGGAGCACGCTATAGCCAACCATTCCGACGACGACACCAGCTGTAAAGATTACGACACCAATGAGAACTGGAAGAAACTCGGTGAACCCTAGAGATAACGTGAATAATAGGAGTAACTCGTCATTTGATGCAAGTCCATGGATGATGCCAATCCCAGACATGACTCCATGCTCTCCTTTAAAAGACAACACGTGAAGATGTCGGTGTTTATATTCTTTTACTACTGGAATTTCTTCTGGGAGTTCGTCATCGTGATGATGAATGGTACCATCGGCATGGAGGTGTCCGTGAGAGTGTTTACCGAATTTAATGATGTCAAATTCCCATAATAACGTGAATGCGGCGATGATGATGAGCATCAATGCCACGGCGTATTCGAAATTGTCAAGTAGTGGTTTCAGAAAGACGTTCTTGAAGGTAAACAACAGAAAAGTAATGATGGCGGCAGTGACCATGTGACCAAAAGACCAAGCGATAGCTAAGCTTGTCGTTCGTTTCACGGATGGTGAACGGGTGAGAATGGATGACACGGCAACAACGTGATCTGCGTCGAGGCTATGCTTCATTCCGAGCAGAAAAGCAATAAGTAAAAGCCCAATAGATGGTATTAAGACGGCTTCCATTGAAAAAAACCTCCTCCGCTAGCAATGATGAGAACGGAAGAAACTTCCACTTTACTATATTAATTTCGATGCTATAAAGTCTTTCGGTTTCGTCCAATCTTGTAAAAAAGTGAATTAGTTGGTCATTACATTCATATCGTTTCATTAAAAAAGATCGAAATGTTTCAGTGGAAAGAATTACTGAGATCAAGTCAAAAATTGAATAATAAGAGTCATGACCACGATTTAGGAAATCCTAATGATGATGGATGAGTTAACCAAATTGCGAGGAAAAGTTGCGAAACGTCCACAACTTACGTGGTAGAATGAATGCCAATCGAGGACAACCTTAGTTTAATAGTGGTACATAGTTATCAAGCAGCACGAAAATCATCACGCCGAATAATGCGGTTGCAATCCTTCTAGTGGTCTCCACGTGCTTGATGGGATCTCTTACCAGTAAATATACCACCACGAGTCCCATTAGTGCTGTAAGGACTAATGCAGATGATTGGAAAATCGTGATGCCGTTGGCTGTTATTAACCATGCCGATATGATCCAAGCCATCAAGTATCCGAAGGAGGCAATGAATGTTGCCATTTTTTCTCCAAGTAGCGTGGGAATCGTGGTGACGTTAGTAGCTTTGTCAGCTTCCACATCGGCAATGTCCTTGTGAATTTCAAAGCAAAATGATACGATCACTATCAAGAGAAATACGATCCAAAATTCTAGAGAAAAACTCATTTTTTCGGTCATTAATCCTCCAGAAAGATAGGACATCGACAAGGATAAAGAAACCAAGATATTTTTACTCAAGAAATAGGGTTTTAACCATAATGAATAGGCTATTGCTAGGAGGATACTGATAACCACGAGGATGAAGACTAACAAGCCTAAATAGAGGGCTAGCATCATCCCCAGCAGAGTTTCGGTCAAGGCTGCTAGGAGTGCTAGCATGGAAGGCACGCGACCACTAGGAATAGGACGCCATGGCTTGGAAATGTGATCAGCTTCTTGATCTTTGACATCATTCAGGGTGTCCATACCTCCCAATAACAAAATTCCCATCATCATTCCTAACAGGCTGAAGTTCAAGGGCGGTGCTTTCAATGATCCCATTGCCATTCCTAATACAACAGCAGATCCGATGATGAATCCATCAAAGGGCCGTGCCATCTCCACGAGTCCAATGATGGTCCGAACGAAATCTTTCACGTGGTGGTAATTCCTTGTTTTAATGCTAGACACTTTCTTAATCACGCTCTCACTTTTGCTCGTTTGATGACTTCTGGTTACTCGAGAGAAAGAATCATTCTTGTTTTACAGTTGAAGTTGCTTTAATAACCATTTCAGAGACAACATCGACATTCTCATTAAAAACGTTATTCTTAACGAAAACAGAGTTCTGGTTGGTCATTTGCAGTTGTTTTAATTTTTTTATTAATCAGACTGCTTCAAGATAGTTGGAATTCATTTTCTCTTGTATTATGTGGCATTCACCGCAGAAAAGATAGAAAAAGAGCTTGTTTAGTGTATTTTATGGTTATTGAAGTGGAATGTTTATGATCGTGAAAGCGATACTATTTTTAACTTATGGCAAAAAAGTATAATTACAACGTGAAGTTTTTGCGTGACTTCCGATTCTTTCCTGAAGGTGAAGAAAACTCATGACTGATCACTCTTTTGATGAAATGCATTCTGTTCAGTTTGTTTCAAATCTTCTCACGTCACGAATCTTCCTCATCAAGGGCAGATACATGGATGTTCTTCGCCAAGTGCCCTTTTTTCAAACTCCGTTATTTGAGAATAACGTCCGATTTTTCACCACTGATGGTCCACGTGAGGAGACATGACGAGGGATCGTGAAACGAGGAGGCTGCCTTGCTGTTTTTTGTCGGGACGGATTCCGAACACGGCGACAATAATGCTCCTCAATACGTTTTTTGTCGC
>JAJRXH010000108.1 GCA_024276395.1 archaeon | reverse complement strand
ATTAATTTTGATCAAGCTATTGAGTACCTGACATTCTCTTATTAGTGGTATTTCTCGGGATATAGCAATGATTCTACTCCCATAGAAATCTGCTAATTTCGACCTTTTCGAAGTGAACCTATAAGTAGATCTGTCTCTTTAGGTTAATTGGCTCTGATGGGGATTGAGTTTCAGTGAATTTTTTTATTCTCCCCATCTTTGAATTTGTTCTGACACATGATTAAATGAACGAGGAGAAAAAGACCATGAACAGAAATAAAATGTTGCTTGTAGCAGGAACGGTGCTCTTTTTCTTGCTACTTGGAAGTTTTGCTGCTTCCTCAGCGATTTCATCTTCTTTTCAAACTCCAGATAACACCAGGAGTACAACGGGATTGGAACAGCAAGGTGCAGTGACGACAGAAATCATTAATGGGACGATTAACGGCACAAACATAACTTATGAGTATGGAAATCGAACATTCACGGATTCTGGAAACTTTACCGTGGAAGAACAAGGATTCATCAATGAAACGGTCGTGGAAGAAAGAATCGTTGAAACCCAAATGGAACTAATTGATCCAACTTCCTTTGAGTTGACAAACATCATCTGGGAAGTTGAACTTTTCATCCAAATGCAGAATGGAAACAGGTCAGGAACTCTTTATTTTGAGAATGCCACCTTTTTTGAATGGCTTGATAACCTGACGGCAAATAACTGGGTTGCAGGTACTATTGAAAACTATGACATTGTAGAAGCCTATGCGATAACTAACACGACCCAGGATTATCTAGGACGATTTAGTGTCAATCAATCCTTCGCCAACTTCACGCGTCCATTATTGAAATGGAATCTCACGATGTTATTCGCTCCTAAGGTATTCCTCGTGTATGTTCAGACCATTCCTTATAATGTGGTCATGTACAATACGGTAACAACAGCGTTCCTGGCTGCTTACTACATGCGCTATAGCTTCAAGTATAACATCGAGGCTTCTGAGTGGTACGTGGAAATAAAAGATGGTGATAATCTTTTCTTCCATTTATCGGCGCCGCGAAGCTTGACACTTAATTATACAGAGATACAATTCATGCAGCTCTGGTACTACTTTGTCGTGTTTAACAACGTGACCTTGACCTTCGCTAATGGCACGAAAGTACCTTTCGAGATGTATCCGTTTAGCATATCACCTTACTTCATTAGGGTAAATGGAACCATTCAAGAGTTCAACATCAACTTTGCTAACTTGACAGCCATCTCCACGGCAACTACTGTTCTCCAAGCCTTCAAGGCGAGATATTCAGAGACAGTAAATAATACTGACATTAATGCTACGGCTCTCGTAGCATGGGCAGTTCAATCAGCACCTCGATTAGCGGCTTATGCAGATGGAAACCTGGATGGTCAATTGAATCTTCAATTTTCGCCAGATGAGGGCCTTGATGTCACGGATGGCGATTCAGTTCCTTTCATTGGTCTTACGGAAGCGTACAAGGGTACTGCCATTTCGGTGCATCACGTAAATCAAACGCAAGATTCTCAAATCATTGCTCGAATTGGTCTCTATGACATTCTTAATGAGACCGAAAAGGGGAAGCAAAGAGTAAGGACAGACATCAGATATCAAGAATTCAATGTGGGTGGAGACTTCACTGATGCACAGATGGTGACTCACTTCAATGACCCAGTGGTCGATGGGGACCTAGTAATCTTTGATTTTGGTGTTGAATATCAAGATTTCCCCGTGACCTGGGTATCAACACGTGATGGCTCTCAAACCGTGGTACCAATGACCATCGCTTACGATTATGAATACACCATTAACACGACAGCTGGTGAAGCCAATCTTAGTCCAATCATTACCTATGGCTCTCTTGATGCTGATCCTACCTTCAAGGCTCGAGTACAGGGATTAGGTCTCGCAACGATCTATTATTCAGATTTATTGACAGCCTTTGCCTTCCATGCTAAACGAGTCGAAGAAGCACCTGAAAACGTAACTAGTTCCCGTGCAGCCTTGTTCAAAGTGGTACGCTTCTCAGGACCAGTATCTGATTTCAGTACCATCAATGCTACTGGTGACAAGGCAACCTACACGATTAATAATCAGACATACGGCGCTAACATCTCGGTCCTCAATCTTGTCAAGGTTTCGGCATCAGTAGTTGCTGCCAATGTCACGGTCTTCGAGAGTGAAACTGGTGATGCCTTGAGTTCCAGTTACTTGCAACAGACAGAAGTCTTTGGGATACATGTTGGATACAGAAAGGATCTCATTCTCGTGTCCTATCCAGTGTGGGATGGCGAGGAGATAGTTCACGATCCAACCTTTTCAGCAGTATACGTTCCGGGAGAGACCCAACAACAGCCCCCAACTCCAACTGAGACGACTGGTCCGATTTCTGGAACGGAAACTGGTGGTGAAGAAACAACTGCGACCACGTTAACCACATCACCACCTGAAGAAAGTAAGGAAGCTCCAACACCAACTCAGCCAGTACCTGGATTCACAGCCTTGAGTTTTGTGATGTTGACAGTCACGCTCTCGGTAGTGCTGGTCATTAATCGGAGAAAAAAGCAGTAATGCCATGGTAGGGATTTTCCCCCTTTCTTATTTTTTCTCTTTTTTTTTCACGTTGAAATGTTATTGATTGGTTTTTGATATCCAGTAAGTAAATGGTATGATTCCCGCGTGAGGATAATTTTATAAAAACAGGCTCCTAACCTCTCACGAGAAGATAGAAAAAGGTGGTCTAATTAGTCGGAAGTGATAACTCGAATGAACACGTCTCCTAAGAAAATAGTTCCTTCACGGCGGTGTTCGAGGATTTACTTGGGAACACTATTATTACTCATGTTGATCGGCACGTGGAATTTTAGTCTATTCTCCCCTTCTCAGGCGTTGCTCTTGAATGCCAGTGGTGACGTGACTAATGGGACAACTGATAATCTTTCGATAGTGAATGCTACTCCAGAGAAAAACATCACAATGACCGATAGACAACGATCTGGCGACTCAGTCCCTCGGCAACAACAACATTCAAGTCACTTGAATGGTCTCGTAAATGGCTCATTTCATCAATTTCAGTATCAATATGGCATCAAAACTGAACATTATGAAGGATCATTCAACCAAACGGTTGTTGATTTCATTAACGAAACCCACATCAGCTCTAGGATTACAACGCAGTCCCTGCACTTGATCCAGAATTTCACGCTTAATGAAATCTACTGGAAAATAACGACTTTTGAATTGGGCCTGATCAATGGCACTAATCGGACACGCACGGAAATCGTGGATAATGATACTTTTGTCAATGTCGTGTATCCCCGCATTTATTGGGGTTTAGTAATAGGGACAGATCCAGTTAACATCACGCAATACGACTTGGATTGGGCAGTCATCATTGACCAAAATGGTAGTCCTCTCCTTCAAGTACCAGTGAACGTGAGTTATTACCACTTCATTTGGAATGATAATACCTCATATGACATTTACGTGCAACCAGCAGTCATCCAGGTGAACATCACTCTCCAGTTGTATCAAAATCTCCAAGTGAACACGACAGAGATATTTGCAGTTGTTGCTCTCATAAACAGTACCTATCAATTGAACTATGATGTTAACTTGACCTCAGCAATCGTGAACATTTGGCACGATAACTCGTTGTTTCTGCAAGTTAAGGGTGCAGGTCATTATAGCTTTCAATATACAGAGATTTCTACGACTTTCATTTGGTATGGAATTTTTGCAGCTCGAGTGTATAACTTGACTTTTTCAGATGGCACGCCCGTTCCCATCGAAATGTATCCTTTGGAATATCTTCCGTTGCTTTACACGCAGCAAGGATACGAAATTGAAATCTCTTACCAACAAGGAACCATTCGTGGTGCATCCATTCAACAATCAATTCTCCAAACCTATCTCATTCCAAGTCAATATAATCAGAGCCAGAATGGAAGTGATCTTAACAATTCCTTTGATTTGAACACGAATTCAACGCAACTTGCCTTGTGGTTATTGCAATCTAGTCCGATGTTCATTGGTTACAAGGATAATAATCAGAATGGAATCCTAGACCTCCGTTTTTCGATAGATCAAGGAATTACCATTGGTTCTAGTGATGTACTTGTTTTACTTGGCACGGCAGAGGCACGGGAACGAGATCTTGTTCAGTATTATCACCGGGAGCAGCAATACAATGCTTCCGTGCAGTACTTGAACATTAATCAGACCATAGAAAATCGCACGGTTAATGATACGTTTTTTAACGTGGAAGTAGAGATGGTTGGCAATGTTACTGCCTTTCCGAATCCAGTGTTGAGTTGGAATGAGCCCAGAGAAGAAAATAATGGAACTTACGTGTTTAACTTTACGATATTTTATGACAATGTGCCCATCACGTGGCAGCAGACTAATAATCAGACTGTTAATACCCCGATGGATGTGGGATATACCTACGTGTTCACTATTAGTCCAGAAAAGAAAGAAGCACGGCTTTCTCCAACTTATTACTATGGAAGCGTGAACTTGCCCGTGTTCTCACGGCCCAATGCTAATATTTCGCTGGCTGTTCCTTTTCTCTCGGAATTTCTCTTCATTAGGCCAGTTCGCTCAGTTACTGAGACTGACCAAGACCTCAATAAGAGTCAAGCAGCAGATGTTGACGCAGTTAACTTGCGGACGGAAAATCTCACGATTGCTCAGATCAATGCAACTGGTGCCAAGAGTTTATATAGTGTCGGTTCGAATGACATTAAGCGGATGAAAACATCAGGTATGAATTTAGTGGATGTTAATGGCGTGTTTACTCGACAAGAAACTAGTGGATTTGCATTAGGTTCGGAATCCTTTAAAATCATCAAGAATGCATGGCTGGCTAACGAGACAGATAAGATCGGATATGAACTTCAATTTCGTTCAGATATCTATCTACTCAACTATCCTACGTGGAATGGCCAGTTAATACGACATGATCCCACCTTTTCAATAAATTATGAGCCTCCTCCTAGAGAAGAGCCAACGCCTAGTGTCGTGCTCCCCGTGCCGACGTTCACGTTCACGGTCATTCCCCAGTCACACATTCAGTCGACGTCTTCAATAGTTGATCCAAGGTCATTACCTTCTGGATTTGCACTCTCAACATTGGGTGTGACCATCATTGGGGTCATCCTTGTGCTCATTCTTTCACGCGGCCGGAAGAGGCTGTACTTGTGAGATCATGCTGAATAGTAGGTGAAGGTGCGGTAGATAAGATAGTCTAATCGCACATGTTGATTAATGAAACGCCGTCGAGAAAATTAAATTCAATGCGGAGCGTTTCAGGTTCGATTATATAGGTGAACTAGGTGGAAACGGAGCCTTCTCTATCCGCACGCGGGAATCAGATCCAAAATACGAATATTTCAGAAGATCTTCTATTTGAGGTTCTCTCGCATCGGACAAGACGTCAGATCCTCAAGGAATTAGGACGAAATCTCATTTGTTCTTATAGCATGCTTAAAGCGGAAATCAAGGTAAGTACGGGTGTTCTTTATCATCACTTGCAAAAGTTAATGGAATCTAATTTAGTCATGCAACGTCCAGATAAGGAATACGAGCTCACGCCTCTGGGACGTGGTGTTGTTCAGTTTTTAGAGCAAAATCGTGGCAAGGAGCTCATTTTAACAACTAGAGATACTTCTTCTGGTAATGCTGTAGGTGTATTCTTTCAAGATCTCTTAGAATCGATTCCTTTTGCATCAATCGTGTTCTCGCACAAGTATCACTTACTATTAGAGACAATTTTGATCTTGGCGATCTGCTATAACTTCCAATTACAATTGGGATTGTGGTTTTTTGGGCCCTTTTTGATTCCCATTGCTACAGACAGAAATTTTCCGATTTTCTTGGTGTATGAAGGCATAGGAATTCTTATCAATATCGTGTTTACTGAAGGATCTGTCCGCATTCTTTTTGGGAGAAAAGAGAACGCCGAATCCTTGATGATTGGGATTTTTTCACTCGCTACCTTTCCGGCAATTTCTATCATCCTCTTGTGGATTTCCTCACAGTTAAACCCCTCTCTTGTAAGTTTCTTTTATTGGCCAACCATATTTTTGCTTCAGATTTTGTACATGACTTTAGGAGCACAACTAATAGTGAAACTCAAGAAGTTAAGTTGGGATCGTGCCATGTTAGTCAGTTTATTCTCATTGTATCTGTTTTTGTTGCTTTTTCAGATCTTTCTGGTTTGATGAAGTGAAAAAAATCTAGTAAACATGTGGTAATATTATTTTATTTAGATGTCATTGAAACATCTGGACAGGTTTTTTACTAAGGTTTTAAAGTAACGAAGAGCAGGCTCTTCATGAAGGATGTGCATTCAGTTAAGATTCCACGTGCGAATGCTGGTGTAACAAATGCAAGAACTGACGAAGTTGCCGCTCGAAAATCTCGTGAGACACGTGTTAATATTAGAAAAAAGTGGACTACCAGTCTTCTATCGTGACTATGGTAATTCACCTCTTGATGAACAAGAACAAGTGCTAATCACGGGACTTCTTGGTGGTTTCATTAATTTTAGTGAATCATTAGAATTAGGTGAATTGAAAGACGTGGGTTTTAGCGATGGTCGCTGGTTCTTTTTCAGGCTGCAAGATTCACACTACCTTACCATTTGTTTCAACACTCAAGCTGAGGAAATGATGTATTTTTCACATGAACGATTAACACGACTGGCCCAGATAATTTTTGATAAATTGGTAGTAGCGTTCACGCTATACTGGAACATGGATAACAGTCTTTTTGCCACGATTGACGATGATAACTTGACTATCTTTCAAGAAAACTTTGGGTTAGCTCTTGATCAGATACTTACCGAGATATCTCTTGATTTTCAACTACCAGATACTATGACCTATCTAATTGATCTGGAACGAGAAGAAATGATTGATCTTCCACTGATGGAGGGGAAATCAAGTACTGATATCAGCGGCTTGAGAAAGAACCTTGCAAGACGACTCAAGAATCTTATTAATGGCACCTGACGATTCATTTCACATTTCTTTCATCTTTTTTCTCTTCTCGATCTTGTCAACTACATCATCATCATCTTGCACGTGATTCACGGATTTTAAGCATCATCACCGAATCATCTCTGAGACCGAGATCACTCCTCGAGTTGCGAGGATAAAACGCGATCCCGCATGGGATTATCACTAGTTACAAGTGTTTTTACCTTCATTTTTGTTAGTCACGCCATCACGCCGGTAATGCGTGGATTTCAAGTATTATCATCAAGTCATTCATGAAATAGTTGTCGTTCCCTGAGTTGCAAGATAAAAAAACGATTTTTGTAGGATTACCCTTTGTCAAGGCTGGTTTCTTTCTTTTTTCATTTATTAGTTTAGAAGAATTCTCCTCCTCTTCAGAGTTGTGCCTTTACTTGTAAATGGTTTGATTAGAATCGGCTTGGCCAGTCCATTTATTTCATTCAATTCGATCGATCTCTAAGTTCAATGGAAGGTACGATATGGATCCGCTCTTGGCGTGCTTGATCAAGAAACTGAAATTTGGGAGGAAATGGGATTTGGGATCGAACATTTTCTTTTTTAAGACTCTGCAGTCATCATATGAAGGATTTTCTTGATGTGTTAAGGAATTATTGAGCTTTTCCACGTAGCAAAGAACCATCGTCATCAGTTTCGTGGAAATTCCGTTCTTGTATGCATTAAGAATTTCGTCATTGAGGAACTTCATTAATTGATTGTCGTCTTCAAGATTCAATAGCCTTAAAGTGATGTGTCCTAAAAAAGCGCTTGATAAGCGATCTCGAGGGAAAAAATCAAGGAAATCTAGCAACTGCAACAATTTTTTGGAACTTCTTAGCATTAATGCCGTGTTGCGTGTTTTTGATGCGATGGCAAGCATTGCTTGATGGAACAATGCTCCGAGAAGCGGGAATCGTTCAAAACCAATCGCATTCAAGTAACTACCGGCGATTAATTCCATTTTTTTCAAGTTTTTCGTGGTGCCAGCATTCCAATCATGATAGGAGATGATCGTGATGAACCACCAAAGTGTTTCCACTAATTGTTCTCCAGGAGTAGTTTTCAAGTAATCTGGGTCGTGCATGAGGTATTCTCGGGAGCGAAGTAATTCTAGTATCTTTGTCACTAGGATGCCCAATCTGTGAAGATGCTTTTCTTTCGAATTCGTCCGTTTCATCAAATGAATGGTGGCTAAGCCTTCGTGGATCAATCGGTAGCGCCAAAAATGGTGGATGTAAAAGGTCATCAAGGGATCTTTCAAGGGCTTGTCATTTTCTTGAAAGACGTGGGAATTGATGATTTCTTCCATCTTGTGTTCGATGAAACGCAAGATGCTCCCAATTGAAGCTAATAATTCATTAGTAGTTCCTTTTTCGAGGAAATAATTTGGAACAAGTTTGGCTGGCCATTTTTCAGCTACCATTGGATGAATGGTTAGCAAGAAGGAGATGATGTTAAGGGGGATGGCAATGTAATTCGTGAGAATGGTAAAGGGAAGATCTGGATCTTGATTTTTACCTAACTCATAGAATTTAGGAAGATCCCAATATTCCTCTAACAGGTCCATCAGCTGTCCAGCAGCTGTTAACGCTTCCTTGGCCCAGGAAACGAAATCTTTCCAGGGAATTGAATGCAAAACTTGGATGGCACGGGAAAAGATTTGAAACTTGGCATTTAATAATGATAAAGCCAAGAAAAAACGTCCAACTGACTTTGAATTTTCTAATGGTTGTAATAATGGCTCGATATTAGGCAATTTGATTCCTAATAGGATGTTTTCGAGTGCTAATCCCAATCCTCGCATCCGAAGATGTCCTTTTTTTCCCCAAAAATTCATTAACTTGGCAATTATTTGCAACCTTAGTGCATTGATTTCATACCACATGAGATCATCATTTGGGTCGAATGCTTCCATGAATATCAGATCAGAGAGTGCTACTGCAATGTCTTCTAGCAAGGAAGCTTTTCTTTCTACCGGTGTATTTTCATCCGCTTCTACTCGGTTCAATAAGATCTTGAGTGAGTTCATTCGGTTCTTGAGAAGGATCTTGAATCGTTCATTGGGGAGCGAACTGACCTTTTTCAGTATAGAGATGAGGTAAGTAAGACCAGTAACCTCTTGTCTCAGAAGATGTTCAATCTCCAAGGTTGAAAACACGGTGAATCGCTCCCTTTCTAAAATTCAAGTAATATCATCCTTCTGACCTTTTTAAAGATGCGTTTCTTGCACTGTTAAGGAGAAGAAGGCAAGGTCATTAGTGCGAAGGTGACATCCATGGTCTCATTACAATTAGGGGTCATTCATGGATGGAAAACAAGCTCTTTCTAATTAACACTCCAAATAAAATAGATTTTGGTGCAACGATGTTACTTCTGTAGAACAAGCTCGTGGAGAATTAAAGTTGACGGTGAGAATCGTGATGAGCATTCTCGATCAAATAACATCGTGATTATCTTCCTTTTTTCTTGAAAGAAATGTTAGTTTCTTTGCGTTCGAGTGATCATTTACCACGGATTTTAATTAAAGGTAAACTCTTTAAATTAGGGTGGACAGAAGACAAGTAGTGATACGTGGTATCCGTTATGATTCTAAAAACGTGGTGAATTTTCTGATGACGCGGTTTCAAGTCCCCTCTCCAGATGATATTTTTCAGAAATGGTTGATGGCAAGAGATAGGAAAGAATTGAAAAAAATTTTTGGTGTCGATGATCGTGAGGCGATTTCCAGCGCAGAATATGTCAAGGAAGTAGATCGGACTGTGTTATTCCATTTCAAGGCAGTATCATCCTCTCACCAGTCTAATTTGCGAGAAATCGTGAAAAAAGAGGAAGTTATAGTCAAAAAAATTAGAAAAATTAAATTTCATGAGATTACGAAACCCATTGATGAAGATACTGTCAAGTGGAACGATGGTGATAAAGTACCGAACATCCGTTCTCTAAAAGAGATTCCTTGTAACAAGTGTAAGAAGACTGGATTTTTCAAGTGCAAGACTTGTAATGGAGCAGTAAAAATCACTTGTCATCAATGCAAGGGCTCTGGAAGAGTGTCGTGTCCTACTTGCAAGGGGAAAAGGGTTATTACCGTCTCCATTCAAGTCATCAAGGACGGAAGCAAGAAAAGCAGCGAGCAACTTGAAGTTCGGTGTAATGACTGTTTTGGCCTCGGGTCCGTGACCTGCAAGGAATGCAAGGGAATAGGCATTTATCCGTGTCCTAGCTGCAAAGGACAACTAGATCCCTGTCCTAATTGCGATGGTCATGGCGTTCTTTATTCTTATGAGGTCATCAAGGTACCTTTTGTCGTGAAATCTGAAAAACGAGATTTCATGCACGTATCCAAGAAATATGGATGGTTATTAAAAGATAAAGACCTCATGAGAGCCCTTGATCAAGCAGAGGCGTTT
>JAJRXH010000107.1 GCA_024276395.1 archaeon | reverse complement strand
AGTTACAAGATTTTTAATTCATTTCCTATTTTTTCCAAGGCTGCCAGAACTTCATCAAGGTCTTCTCGTGAATGACCCGCATTCATAATCGTTCTAATCCTCGCCTTATCCTTAGCGACCATCGGATAAACTATTGGCAAGGCAAAAACACCTTCTTCAAATAATCTTTCACTAAGAGCCTTAGCTTTGGCAGCTTCACCAACAATTAGAGGAATGATTGGTGTTTGACTATTCCCAGTGTCATATCCAAGATTCTCAACTTCTTTACGGAAATAATTCGTGTTATCCCAAAGTCGTTTCACGTGCTCTGGTTCCGTCTCCAGCACTTCTATCGCAGCTAGCTGCACGGCTGCCACATGCGGAGGATGAGAGGCCGTCAACAACCACGTCCGAGATTTATTATATGCAAAATTGATGAGATCTTCGCTTCCAGAGACGTGACCACCTATGCTCCCAAAAGCCTTGGAAAAAGTACCGACTTCCGCATGGACTTCGCGATGGCTCAGCTTGAAATGTGAAATGATTCCACGCCCACCTTCGCCTAGGACCCCTTCACCATGTGCATCATCTACATAAACAAATGCACCATACTCTGCGGACAACTTTGCTATCTCGTCCAGTGGTGCAATATCGCCATCCATCGAAAATACGCCATCGGTAGTGACAAGAATTCTCCGCGCATTCATTCCATCTGCTTCTTTCAGAGCACGTTCCAGATCTTCCATATCATTATGTTTATAGATCAGGCGTTTTGCTTTAGAAAGTCTCACTCCATCAATGATGCTGCCATGGTTTAACTCATCTGAAATGATAACATCATCTGCTCCAGGAGCGAGTTGGGGTATCAATCCTGAATTGACCATGAATCCCGTGGGGTATACCAAGGAAGCCTGGGTTCCTTTAAATTTTGCTAATCGTTTCTCTACCTCCATATGGATGTCCATATTACCAGCAATGGGACGTACCGATCCTGACCCGATACCATGACTCTCTGCATACTTCTTGGCAGCTTCTTTGAGTTTTGGATGGTTAGAAAGATTCAGGTAGTTGTTGGAGCACAACATGATAACCTTTTTCCCTTCGACAACGCATCGAGGAGTGGATGGGCCTTCTAAAATCCGTAATTTCCAGTCTAGATTATTCTTTACAAGTTCTTCATACTCTAATCTCAAGAATTCCGTTGAATTCCGTTTCATTATCATTCACTCCAGCTGAGCATTCAAACATTCGTTTTCAATTAAAACTCAGGCAACAAGGCTAATTTTAAAGCTTCTCCTTCCTTGAGCATCTGCATTGCCAAATCAATATCTTTCATTGGTAATTCGTGAGTTACAATTTTTTGCAGGCGTTCTCTAAATCGGGGCAAAGACATCAATCCTTTTACTTGTTGCCACGTTTCAAACATCCGACGGCCAATTATAGCGTGAATTCTAAGACCCTTGAAGATAATATAATCTATGTCCAAAGGAACAGATCTTCCCCCATGAAGACCTAATAATGATACCCTACCACCAGGCCTCACGGCTTCAATTCCCTGATGAAGCGCTGCATCCGCACCTGACATCTCTAGAAAAATATCCGCCCCTATACCCTCTGTCTCAGTCATGACAACTTCAATCAAGTCATCCTCCAAGGGGTTAATGGCAACATCTGCTCCCATATCTTTTGCCTTGGACAATCGATTTTGGCTAGTTTCGGAAGCAATGATTTTTTTAGCGCCTAATTCCTTGGCAACCGCAATGCTCATGAGACCTATGGGGCCACATCCCGTGACCAGTACTGTCATACCGCTTACATCCGGAGGGGAGTATTCTGGCAAAACCGTGTGAACAGCATTTCCTAGGGGTTCTTGTGCAGCCATCAAAGGCAAAGGTAGGGACGGGTCATTCTTCCACGCATTCTGCTCTGGAATTGCCACGTACTCAGCAAAAACACCAGGTCGCGTCACTCCCAGAATCTTGGTATTTTGACAAACGTGACGTTGGTTGATGCGACATTGAAAGCACGTGTTATCTACCACGTGCGATTCCGCCGACACGATGTCGCCAATTTCGACTGTTGTTACGTTTTTT
>JAJRXH010000106.1 GCA_024276395.1 archaeon | reverse complement strand
GGATTCGTGCTAAACGATCATATGTAGTGGGCGAATTTTAGTCGTCGTGCTTAACTTGGGTTCCCCTCCCTTGAAGGAGGAGTTGCTTGTTTCCCATTCGGTGAGGACAGATCCAGATCCTCTAATGGGATATGACACGGCGATTAGCCTGTTACCCTGAGCGTGAAGATTACCTATCGTCCCGATGTCTTCCCCTACTTGTAAGACAGTAATTATATCGAGTGTGTTTATGTCCATCACGGTAATTCGGCCGTCACTTCTATGTCCTAGATACAAGTGCCGCGCATCGCTAGCGGCGCACGTCACGTCGATACCTAGTCTCCGAGTCTTGATGACTTCAAACGAGTCACTTGATAGCACGCTAATCGTTCCCATACTTCTTTCAACGAGGTAGATGTGTTCTTGATCCACGAAAAAATGTAAAGATGGACACGCATGACCAGCCGGTGAGAGCACGGAAATGGTGAACACTTCTCCAAAATCGCTTTTAGCTACCACTGGAATGCACATCGATTTTGCTTAGGTTCACTATGACTTGGCGGATAAAGGAAATAATAATGCCGTGAATCACCTTGAATGCTGCAAGTGTTCCTAGCAAGCGTGTTATATTCGAGCAAAATGAAGTCCGTCACTGATTCATTGCGTGTAATTGAGTCGTTCACGTCATTACCAGACTTGTGCCCTAACGTGTTTTTTTCTTGTTCACGAACATCACTACCGCGTAGGAATTAATCAAGTTGCTTCCACTACTGGCAAGTTCCAACTTAATTCCGACTATGGAGATGGTGTCAACACCCTCTCATCATGGCACTGGACTAAATGTCTTCTTCCAAGTCAACTTGCTGATTTTTATAATTAACTTCCCTCATTTTCAAAGTCCGTTATTTCTCGAAATGAGGCGATAAAAAACCGATTAAAGGACATCATTGTCGCCGTCTTCAGGAGACGTGCCGATAAAAAACAGTGATCAAGTCCCCTCATTTCACGATTAATCGTCATGACTCCCCTCATAGGTCATGATTGGTAAGAAATCGGACGTGGTTCCCAAATAACGGAAGATGAAAAAGAGGGTTAACTTCCCAATGTTTGAGCCTTCACCCACATTACATCCAAAGTTTTCGTCGTAGTGCTGTAATATGAAATGCCACCTTTTTTCTGGTGCAAGAGCAAGAGCAAGAGCAAGAGGGGCTGCAATGGGACGGGAAGAAGCAAGAATCGTTCCCACGGTACTTTCATCGCATTACGTATCTTGGTGTAAGCATTTTAGCTGTGCTGCTACATTTGTTACGATATCTCCCAAGATTTCAACATCCCTCTTGCTTGTAGGACCTGTGAAAAATAATATAGCTTCTGATCATAGTTTTATCGCTATATGGAGACTTAGATATGCCATTGCTCCTACAAAAGCATCTGGATACAATATCATTACATCATTGCGGTGATGTTCAAGATTTGCCAACTCTTGGATTGGGGGTGACAGGTGTTTGCTTTTATGGTTGTCTTTACCAAGAAGTGAGTTGGTCATTTATATTTTCAGTTGCTTCGTTGGTCTAGGACTCACGGAGTTGTCCTCGCTTGTTTCCTTTTAAGATGCCAAAATGGTAACGTTCCAAAAATCACGAGAGTGAGTGAGATTATCCGTCGTGATTCTTGATTCACAGGGAAATGTTCTTTTTTGATGACAGGTGTCGTCTCATCTTGGGGACATTCACGTCGATACATTCTATCTTCATTCAAGAAAAACATCCCGTGAGGGAGACGTTACTAATCATGATGTTTCTACTTGTTAGGGTGAATGCCACATTCTCTCTGCTTTCGTCGTGAATAACCGAAATGCAAACTTTTTTATATAAAAATGTAATTGGGCTACATGTAAATCAATTACAGTATTAGAACTCGAGTTGGTGAACTAGATGCAAGAAATGGTACGGGTTGTGAATCTCCATAAAATCTACCGAGTTAAGAAACGAAAAGGATTATTCCGTTCCAGCACGCAAGAAGTCCATGCTCTCAAGGGTATTTCTTTTACAGTTGAAAAAGGAGAGATAGTAGGTCTCCTGGGGCCGAATGGTGCTGGGAAAACCACGTTGATAAAAATTCTCACGACACTTTTGTTACCCACGAAAGGTAAAGCATTTGTCAATGGTTTTGACGTGGTAAAAGACTCCTTGGGAACAAGAGCCTCCATTGGAGCCATGCTCATGGGTGAGAGAGGTCTATACTGGAAGTTAACTGGGAGAGAAAATCTTGAGTATTTTGGCAAGCTGCATCACGTGCCGCCATCTGTCATCCGCAGAAGAATTGATGAGCTTTCTTCAATGCTGGAACTAGAAGAATTCCTTGATCGGCTCGTGGAAACATATTCCTCTGGCCAAAAAATGCGTGTCGCTTTTGCGAGGGCCTTGATTCATGATCCACCTGTTTTATTACTAGATGAGCCGATCAATACACTGGATGTTCATCAAGCAAGAACGTTACGGGCAATGGTAAAGCAATTGAATGAAGAGCGGGGAAAAACTATCCTGTATTGCACGCATCAGATGCACGAAGCTGATGAATTATGTCATCGCATTGCTATCATTGATCGTGGTGAACTATTGGCCATTGGTTACCCACAAGAACTGAAGAAAAGGCTTAAAAAGGACATTGTTTATGTCATTGAAGGACATTTTCCAGCTAACATTGAAGAAAAAGTTAAGGAGATTGAGTCGGTGAAGGAGGCATTCATCAAGGCACATCCTGAGCTTTCATCTCTTACCATTCTGGAGATACGTACCAATTTTGGAAGTACAGCCTTACCTAAAATTTTACAGTTATTATCCAAAGTTGGAGCTGTCATATCTAAAGTTCAGACATCAGAACCAACATTGGAGGATGTATTCATCAGTTTTACTGGGCGCTCTCTAGATGTAGATACTCGTTCTCCTTTGAATGGTGGAAAAAAACAGGATTAAAGGTCATCATTGCCAGTAAATTTGGAAGGGGAAAATCATGTTACAAAAGGATATTTGGTTACCTACCATATCATCCCAATTTCGTGCTGTATTTGCGGTATTTGTTCATCGAGTAAAAACGATTTCACGATATAAAGGCAACTTGCTCTTAGAAATTACCATT
>JAJRXH010000105.1 GCA_024276395.1 archaeon | reverse complement strand
GGTTGTTCCTCGTGATATTTGCTCTCACTCATGAGAAAATATGCTCACTTTCAAAATATAACTTCATTCGTTCAGTTATTAAAGTTTAGAGGGAATCAATGATAACTACACGTGTTCACGTTTTTTTCTCATGCTGGACACGATATATCTGTTTCCATTATGAAAGTGCCCCCGCAATGCAAGTGATAAGTTGTCCACTATCTTACTTCTTTCCATCTGATCCATGAGGTTAATGGTCCGTGCTTTCAGGTGATTGAAATGGTCATAGCTTCGAAAAGCATGCTTATCGACTTCGTTGATTTATTTGCGGCATTTATGTTTCCAATGAGCAACTCCTTTTTTTGTTTCCACGTGCCCAATGTATAAATTAGTTTTTTCTGCAGTCTTTCTTGAAGAACATGATGATTTCTTTAGGTTGCATCCATTGACTAGGATGAGAAAATTATGTGTAAGAAGGCAGCCATCGTGTTGATTTGTGCACGAAATGAAGAACGATACATTGCTGAGACGTTAGATGCTCTTTCACGTCAAATTCATTCGCCAGATCAAGTAATAGTGGTAGATGACGGATCTAATGATTCGACACCAGAAATATTATCCAAGTATCAAGAGAAAATGGCTAACCTAGTAGTATTAAGGAGAAAAGATCGGGGTTTTTCTGCAATTGGCACGACCTTGATGGCCACCACGTATAACACTGCTTTAAAGTATCTTGAAAATAAGGAATATGATTTTTTGTTAATTCTTGGAGCTGACACTATCATTCCTCCATCGTACATTGAAGATCTCATCCAAGAAATGGAAAGAGATCCAAAACTAGGTATTCTGAGTGGTCATGATGCCCGAGAGTTTTATTCGCCAGACTTTCCGAGAGGACCTGGAAGGATGATTCGTGCTGAAATCATTAAAAGAATGAAAAGATTACCCTTGATTTATTCTTGGGAAAATTACATTGTCGTGTTTGCCATGGCCCTTGGTTATGACGTGAAGTGTGATGGTCGTTTCATTTATCACTTGCAGCGACCCACGGCTCGTGGTTCGAAACGTCACGTTTATTGGGGCCGTGTCATGAGAGAACTAGGGTATCATCCGCTTTATGTGCTGGGACGAATGGCCAAAGCAATAATGCGAGGAAAGATTTCGATGGCTGCTAAATTACTGGTTGGATATATGACAACCACGAACTATCCAGAAGAAATCAAGCCCATCCGTGAGTTTTATTCGCATTACCAGAAATGGCGACTTCATGAACTAATATTCAAAAAGGCTTCCCTTCGCAAAAGTTGGTAAATCTGCCACTGACAATAAGTTTACAAGTGATATTTTTTCTTTCGTGGTAGATTTTCTTTCTTTTTTACCATCTTAGGAAGAAGAGATAAAATCTGACTGAAAGGTCATCATGTACGTACCATTCTTTTCATCAATTTCTATTTCTGAATGATTAAGTAAATTAGAGCGGTGATCCTTCTTTTTTCATTTCGATTTTCGATGGTAAATTCATCCGGTGGCAAAACTAGCTTAGCACGGAATCTAATTCATACAACTCGTAGAAAGCATTCGCGTAGATTGGTGTGAGGATCTCCTTGATGCTCTTGAAGAATGGTTTTTCTTCGAGTGATACTTGATGGTTCTTGTCATCCAGTATCTTGTCGGTATAAGCTATGACTAACCTGACTCTGAGTGATTTCAAAACTTGGATAATCGTGGTATTAGTTATTTCATTATCGAGAATGAAGAGAATCTGCTCATTGAACAGCAGTAAAGGTGTAAGATTTACTTCATATGGATACCGTAAGAATAAATAAAGGGATTTTGGATCAAGGCTTTTGGGAGTCTTGAGAGATAATTCTAGTTTTATCTTGACTACTTCATATGCAGCATACAAGTACCGGCTGTTGGGAAAAAAACGATATGAAGGATTCAAGCTCGCTAACTTGGTTCCGATGCTGCCCGGGACGATGATTGAAGCATTTTGATATGTTTCTTGAAGTTCTTGCAGTTTTTGAGAAAGTTCCAATAATTCAATACTTAATGAACTAGAGAAGGCATCAGGCTGTGAGATGGAATGTTGAATTCGGTACGCCTCTGTAAGAAAACTCTGGAGCATTAAGGCGAGAAGAATTCCAAAAATGATGATTCTTTGTTTTTTTGGGAAAGAGATGATTTTATTTCCATCAAGAAATTTGCCAATGAGGTTGGGAATGCTCTTTCTGGAGGCTTCATTCTGGTTCATATTGGATTGATGAGCATCGGCTGCATTCGTCATTGTGGTTCGACGGCTGATGATCATGTTTGCCGTTATGAAAGCATGCACCGTGAAAAGAAGAATGGCTGCTTGGTAGAAATAAGGAGCTTCGTAAAATAGGATCAGGCTAGGAATTAGGGCGATTTTGGTGATGACGAAGAACATGTCATTAGGTAAGATGCGTGTTTGTTCAAATCGTCCATGAATGATGAAAGGTGAGGAAACGAGTTCCGTCATGTACAAGAAGGAGGCCGCCCCTAAGATGAAAACGAAAGAGCTGATTAAGAGGAAGACAAATGAATAAGGACCGAGAATGCGTGAAATATCTTTCGTGATTGTCGTGGGGATCATTATTGTCAAGTGGGATATTTTCTTATGCGTGGCTATAGGATCTTGCAAGGAAAGATATATGTCAAGGATAATTTTTGTCATTAGAATTGCTGTGGGCAAGAATACACTTGATGTTAGGATGATCTTCCTATTTCTGGCCCAGATGGAAGAAAAAAAAGTTAGTTTTTGCATCCGTTGGATGATTAGGAGAATGACAGATAGAAATAACAATGGAAGAACAATGAGATAGGCCATGCGATGGGATAAGATTAATAAAAAACCGACAATGAAGAATTTTGTGAAAAAAGCACGGTTATCTTGTTCTTTCTTCATCCATTTCCATAACCAATGCAAGAGAATGGGATGTAACATGAGAAATATTGTTCTTCCTGTAAAAAAACCGTCTGTATAGCTTACTACAACGGGGATGGTGAAGTACAATGCAGCTCCAATGATTGAAATTAATAATGAGAATCGGCCCCGTTCCTCATTTAATTTTGTGTTCGATTTTCCCTGATTCTGATTAGCAACGTTCAGATCGTTGAAGAGCCCTATCGTGAAGAGAAATCCGATTAAAGTTATCCAATAAACAATAAGGAATTGAATTCTGAGTACTGACTGTTTTGTAATTATCGAGCCTATTGCCAATAATAATGGTGCCACGACGGTTTCATCGGTTGGTGTCAACTCAAAAATGCCTAAAATTCCACTAAGAAAAGTGATTTTCCCGAGAAACACGATTTGCCCAGCTAGTGCCGATGCATTCCACGTGTCCCTTCCAATTACCCCAAAAGGATTTGC